>DASQ01000033.1 GCA_002503885.1 Methanoculleus marisnigri
CGTCACGGACCCGTTGCGGATCGTCAGGTGTGCCCGGGGGTACGCCAGCTTGAACCGACCGTCTTTTTGGAGGTAGTGCGGAGGGCTCGGGCAGTACTCAAGCTGCCCCTTGCGGTACAACTTCAGCAGTTCAAAGTAACTCTTGTACGCCTCTTCAACGGACTTCAGGGCCTGCTGAGCAGGGTCGTTGTGCAGAAGGCTGAAGTTCTCGTTCGGCCTGGATTGAGCGTAGGTGCTGCACTCTTTGTAGGGGAAGTCCTTCTTCCGGGTAAACGGGAGGTAGGATCCGACCAGGATGTCAACCCCCGAGGTGAGATCCGGCCGGAGGCCCAGAAGGATCTGACGGTTCTCCCGGTGCGTCGCATAGTGCTGCCGGACGGTGTACAGTCCTACATTGTACATGCTTTTAGCATGGTACGCGAGCGTGTCGAGGATCCAGAACGTCTTCCTGGGAAGACGGAGATAGTTGCTGACGACTCGCAATGCCATTACCTCTTATCTTTGGGGCTCATCTGTCTATAAGATAACTCCCGCGGGGCGAACGTGTACGGGGCTTGATGCGGGCAATTCCTCCCCCGGTTGAAACCGGGGGTCTCCTTGCCCGTCGTATATGAAGCCGTCGCATATGACCGCATCGAGGCGAGCATCGACTTCGCGACTGTCGTCGCCTTGCTTCGTCCGTTTCGGTGCGCATGGCGGTCTCCCCACGACGGACGCCGCCCTTGCAGGTGCGACCCTGAACTCCGGTGATAAAGCGTACCCGCAACCCTTGCCGAGACGCGGGGCTCACCAGAGAAAGGTTATACAAAGGATATGGGCCCGGTGCGATTCGAACGCACGACCTCCCGGTTATCAGCCGGGTGCACCACCGGCTATGCTACGGGCCCCGGTGGGTTTACCCTGCAACATCTGGCATCCTAGCACTTAATTGTTGTGTAGAGGCATCCAAAGCGCTATGTTAAAAACCGACAATAGAAGTACAGTTGAGTGGAACAATGGCAGTACGATACCTACTCGGGAACGAGGGCATTGCGCACGCTTGCCTTGAGGCAAACATCGATTTTGCCAGCGGATACCCCGGAACGCCATCCTCTGAAGTGATTGACGTCCTCCGGGTGCAGGAGGAGCGCCCCTTCACCGTGGAGTGGTCCACGAACGAGAAGGTCGCCTTCGAGAACGCGCTTGCCGCCGCCTGGTGCGGCCTGCGCGCACTCTGCACCATGAAGCACGTCGGGCTGAACGTGGCGGCCGATCCCCTGATGACGAGCGCATACACCGGAGTGACCGGCGGGTTCGTCGTCCTTTCCGCAGACGACCCCTTTGCACACAGTTCCCAGAACGAGCAGGACACCCGGCGTTACGCGCACTTTGCCCGGCTTCCATGCCTGGACCCGGCATCGATCCAGGAGGCGCACGATATGCTGCGGGACGCCTTCGCCCTCTCCGAGGAGTTCGGTCTCCCGGTGATCTTCCGGCCCACCACCCGGATCTGCCACTCTAAGGGTGACGTCGACCTCGGAGAGGTCGGAACCGTTCACCGGACCGCCGCCTTCCACCGCGACCCGAAGCAGTATGTGGCCATCCCCGCGCACACCCGGGTGCTGCATAAAATCCTGAACGGAAAACAGCCGGCGCTGAAAGAACGGCTGGTCGAACTCGGCTACAACCGGCACACCATCCGGGGCAGCATCGCCGTCGTTGCGAGCGGTGCCGCCGCCGCCTACGTCCAGGAGGTGCTCGGGGGCGACGTCTCGCTCGCGATCATCGGCGCCTACCCGATCGACGAGGGGTGGCTCAGAGCCTTCGTCGACCGGCATGAGAAAGTCCTCGTCCTCGAAGAGCTCGCCCCGGTAGTCGAGGAGGCGGTACGCCAGGTGGCGACGAAGACGGAGGTCCTCGGTAAGATGACCGGCACGGTCCCGTACGAGGGGGAGTTCACCCCGGCAACCGTCGCCGCCGCCCTCGATAAGGCGGGCATCGGCTCCACGGTAGTCTTCCCGGCGGCTGTCCCGGTCCAGGGGGTGCCGCCCCGCCCGCCGATCCTCTGCGCCGGGTGCATGCACCGGCCAACGTTCTACGCGATCCGGAAGGTCTTCCGCGACGGCATCTTCCCAAGCGACATCGGCTGCTACACCCTCGGGCTCCAGCTCGGGGCGGTGGATACGACTATCTGCATGGGTGCCTCGATCACCGTCGGGAGCGGCATCTCCCGGTCGGGGGAGGAGCGTCCGGTGGTCTCTACCATCGGCGACTCGACGTTCCTGCACACGGGGATGCCGGGGCTCTTAAACGCCGTGTATAACGGCGCCGATATGGTCGTCGTCATCCTGGACAACCGGATCACCGCCATGACCGGCCACCAGCCAAACCCCAACACCGGCCTGACAGCCACGGGCGAGGAGAGCACCCCGATATCGCTCGAGGCGATCTGCCGGTCGTGCGGGGTCTCCTGGGTCGAGACGGTCGACCCCTACGACCTCCCGGTGCTCCTCGACACCTTCCGCCAGGCAAAGGAGCGCAAAGGCGTCCGTGTGGTCATCGCGAAGCAGCCCTGCGTCATCACCGCACGGCGGAGCGGTATCCGCCGCAAGGCCTACATAGTCGACCCGGAGCGGTGCGTGGGCTGCGGCGCCTGCCGGTCATTCGGCTGCCCGGCGATTGCATTTATCGGAGAGAATGCTACGATCACCGAACTCTGCGCCGGGTGCGGCGTCTGCGCGGACATATGCCCGTCAGGTGCGATCGGTATGGAGGGACGGCGATGAAACCTTCGTTTGATATCCTGATCGTCGGGATCGGCGGCCAGGGGACCGTGCTCGCCTCGAATGTCCTCGGCGAGGCGTGCATCATCGAGAACAGGACCGTCCGGAGCGCCGAGACTCACGGCATGGCGCAGCGCGGCGGGTCGGTGGAGAGCCATATCCGCATCGACGGTGAGTTCGGATCCCTGATCGTGCCGGGGACGGCCGACCTCCTGATCGCCTTCGACCTCCTCGAGGCCCTCCGCTACCGCCACTACCTGCCGGCCGGGGGGAAACTCGTGGTGAACCGGCACCTGGTCGTCCCCACATCGGTCTACCAGCAGGATCTGGACGTGCCCGACAAGGAGAGCATCCTTGCCGCGCTCTCCGATCTCGACGTCACCTGCATCGACGCCGCGGACCTCGCAGAGGAGGCAGGGAGCATCCTCTCGCAGAATATCGTGATGCTCGGGGCTGCGTCCACCGATATCCCCCTCCGGCCCGAGACCCTCGAAGAGGCGGTCCGGCGGTGCGTCCCCAGAAAGACCGTCGAAGTCAACGCCAGAGCCTTCCAGCTCGGGCGGGAGAAGGGTGCCGGCACGCCCTGAGTGAGGCTCTCCAGACCCGCCATCTCCTATTTTACGCACAGCAGGGCGCCGCAACAGGGACAGCCGTACCCCGGCGTTGAGATCATCCCGGGGAGCGCCGCCCGGAACCTGTATTAACCACCCCGCCGAGCTGGTACGCCATGACCGAGCGGGATACAGTTGCAGCACTGAAGCGTCTTGCAGGCGCAAAGCCCGAGTTCCGGCTCTCGGAACTACAGGAAGACCCGGGTGAAAGGCAGTCGCTCGAGCGCCTCGCCGGTGAGATCCGCCCGCACCTCGACGGCCTCGGCCTCACCCTCAGGTCTGCCGGCGATGATTACGTGATCAGCCGCCTCTCAGCAGACAGGCCGTTCACGGTCAGCGATATCGGGCGGCTGCGGCAACTCGCGTTCTTCCGGAACCCGGAGATCCCGGACTACATTCAGCAGCTGGTTGAGGCCTACGTCGGGAGGAAGACCGCCAAGTCCTGGGACGACCCGGCCGTGCTCGACCGGATGCGCAATGCCATCCTCGTCCAGAAGAGCCAGTACTGGAAAGAGCGGCAGGTGAGTTACCGGAAGGCCTACCCGGTCCTCGGCTACCTGGCCTACCACGCCCCCGTCTACCTGGTGCAGTTCGAGCACATCTTCTGGCAGCTCATCAACCAGGGACTCGCGAAACCGCACATGCGCATCCTGGATGTGGGCACCGGACCGGGGGTCGTGCCGCTCGCCGTCATCGACCTCCTCGGACGGATCGGGAGCGGCACGGCCGAGATCTACGCCGTAGAGCGCTCCGAAGAGCATTTCGAGGCTTACAACGCCCTCGTCCCGGCAGCGGCCGAAGCGCAGGGAAACATGGTGCAGGTCCATAAGCCCATCCGTGGAGATATCGGAACACTCGCCGCCAGAGACCTGCCCGACAGGATAGATTTGATGGTCTTTTCGAACGTCTTGAACGAACTCCGCCACCTGGATCTTGAGGGGCGTGCCGACCTCGTCGCCCGTCTTGCCGACCGCCTCGCGCCCGATGGGACGATCGTCGTCGTGGAGCCGGCAGACCTCGCCAACTCGACCGCCATGCGCCAGACCGTGCGCGCGATCGCGAACCGGGGCCTGACCATCCACAGCCCCTGCTCGTTCATCTGGGAGACCGCATGCAACCCCGTGCGGTGCTGGACCTTCGAGCAGAAGACCAATATCCACCCGACCCGGTTGATGGAGCGTCTCGCAGGGGGGGCGGATGGCTACCGGTTCATCAACGTCGATATCAAATACTCCTCCGCACTCCTGCGGAAGGATAAGAAGACGCAGCAGGCCTACCGGGTCCCGCCGGGAGCAAAGGTCGCCCGCCTCTCCCACCTCCACCAGCACGTAGATCGGAAGATCAACGTGGTCGCCGCGCTGATGTCCGGGAACCTCGGTGACAACCGGACGAAAGTCTACAAGGTCTGCGACGGGACACCCGCAAACCCGGCCTATGTCGTGGTCCCGGCGACCCTCCGGGGTCCGAACCGCGACGCGCTCCGCGATATTGCCTATGGGGATATCGTCCGGTTTTACGGGGCCCTCGTCCGTTTCAACAAGGATCACAACGCGTACAACCTGGTAATCCTGCCGGGAACCCGGATCGAGCCGATCGGGTGTTCGGGGGGAGAGAGGGACGGGACGGAGAGGGTGTAAGGCTGGAGTTGTTCCTCCTGCCGGCATTCAGGTATAGTTCCCGTCATCTTACCATATACGAGAGGGGAAAACGGGAGCCGGTTGCAGATCGGGCTCTTCGATTGCGCCTCAGAACAGTAAAAACTTGTGAAAAACCCGATCTACTGGACCGTGGTGGCTATCGCGACTGGGGGGTGGGGACAGGGGAGGGGGC
>DASQ01000136.1 GCA_002503885.1 Methanoculleus marisnigri
GGAAGCGGCGGATCAAGCGAGGGTTGTACCGGAGTGCTCTGGGCACCCTGATCAACGCCGACGTCAACGGCGCTCTGAACCATTTACGAAAGGTAGCCGGTGATTCCGTGGTTCCACGGATAATCGGTAGGGGCCGCGTCAACCGGCCCGTGCGAATAAGGACGTCTTTTGAACCGTCAACCTTCGCACCGATTAAATTGCAGCCCTGTGCCCCACAAGGGGCCCCCGCTGCAAGCCCCCGGTTTTAACCGGGGGTAGTTGACAAAGGTTACCCATCCCGCTCGTAGATCCGGACCCCACCCCTGTCATAGATCGGCACGAGCCCGTGGTCCGGCAGCCGGACGTCGTAGCGCTCGCGTTCGGCCTCGCCGACGTAGAGGAGGGTCGCGTTGTACTTCGCCATGAGCGCGAGGGTCTGCTCCGAGTCCTCGTAGATCGCCCGGATCTCCGCCGGGCGCTCGGTATACCACGCGCCGTTCCCCCGCCAGGTCAGCTCGTGGCTGATCTGCCCGAGGACCGTCGGGATGCCCGTGAAGGACGAGATCCGCGAGTAATACCCATAATCACCGTTCTCCGCCTCCACGAGCACGTGGCCGCCGTCGAGCGTCCGGAGGTAATCGATCGCCGCGGCCTCCCCGGGCCGCGTGGCCTCAAGGTAGGCGAGCCCGTCCAGGGTGGTGTAGCCCGCCGGCGGGTAGTCGATCCCGAGGAGGCCCCGGCCGATATCGACGTCGAGGACGACCGGGGCGGCGATGAGAGCGAGGGCCGCGAGAGCCGCAAGCCACTTTCCTGCCGCCGCCGGGAGTATGGGCCGCCGGGCTGCAAGCCACCCCCCGGCGAGGAGGAGGGAGCCGGTGCCAAGGAGGATCCAGGCGTCGAAGTAGAACTTGAAGATGGTGTTGAACCGGCTGTAATCCCCGCCGAGCATCTCCATCAAATAGAAGACCTCGCAGAAAGCGATCACCGCGAGGCCGGCGACGCAGAGGAGGTCCGGGAAGGCGTGTTTTCGCCGGAGGAGGAGGTAGGCGAGCGGCACCAGGACGAGCCCGAGGGCGACGTAGCCGGTGGCGAGAAACGGGAGCGCGACGGCGAGCAGGACCGGGAACCGCCGTATATCCCGGGCGACGGCGGCGTAGACGATTCCAAGGAATCCGCCCCAGATCGCGAGGAACGCGAGCGGGTCGGTGGGGGGGAAGCCTGCGCCGATCCCGCCGATACCCGCGGGCTCAAGCTGCAGGTAGTAGGGGAGGTAGAGGAGGAAGGCGAGACCCGGGACCGCGGCGGCGGCCATGAGAGTGGAGCGGTCCCGCTCGCGGAGAGAGAGCGCGAGAAGGAAGACGGCGACAAGCGGCCCGTAGACGAGGGCGTCCCAGGAGGAGAGGAGCGGCATCGACCCGATGCTCACCGCGAGGAGGAGGGCAAGGCCCCGCCGGCCCCGGGTGTCGAGCCCGCTCCACCGGCACCACGCAAACCCGAGGAGGAAGATGAGGAGGAACTGGTTGAACGCGGCCATCTCGAAGGCGTGGACGTTCCCGAGGAAGAGGGAGAAGGCCGGAAACTCGAACCGGGCGCCGGCGACGATCCAGTTGGTCTCCTGGAGCGCCTCATAGAGGCCGGCACCGGTAGCGAGGAACCAGGGGACCGATGGGGGGACGAGGAGGAGGACCGGGAGCGCTACCCACCGCCACCGCCGGAGGAGCAGGCTCCCCGTGGCGTAGAGCGTCACGAATGAGGCGCCGTAGACCGTGGCCGGAACCAGGTTGAAGGCCACCTCAGAAGGGATGCCGGTGACGATCGCGAGGCAGCCCGTCAGCCAGTGGCCGAGGTAGTAGTAGACGGTGAGGTGGCCGCCCGCAAACCAGGGGTCGAGCGGCGGCACCACAGGCTCCCGGATCACGCTCGCGAGGAAGGCGTGGTTCATGTACTGCTCGCTGAAGTAGCCGATGGGCGGGTTCACGAACCGGACCGCGAGCGCGAAGAGAAATCCGACCAGGAAGACCGCGTCCCAGGCGAGGAGACCCCGGATCTCCCGGAGCCGGTACTCGCCACGCCGGATGCCGTAGGCCCCGAGACCCAGAAAGATCAGGAGGGCGAGGGCGACCGGGATGCGGAGGAGGCCGCAGTACCAGGTCGCGAGGGCGAAGAGGAGGAGGGAGGCCGGGTAGGCCGCAGGGTAGGCGTAGCCCCCGAGTGCCGGGCGGAGGCGGGGCCAGAGGGCGAGCTGGAGCCCCTTTAAGAGCCCGGCCCAGAGGAGGACGTCGTACACCTGCAGCAGGAGGTCCACGCCCTGCTATCGGGGTTGGAGTATATGCGCTTTGCGCCTGCTCTCCGCGGCAGGGGCCGCTCACTGCAGTTGGACCTCCGCTCTCTTCACCTCGCGAGATCCTTTCTCGTGGTCACCCCAGTCCCCGCACTCGGTGATGACCTTCCACGTTTCGCGGATCCCTTCCTCCAGCCGTGCTATCCGGGCGGTCCCGCCGAGGCTCTCCTCGACTTCGAAGAACTCTCGTGCTTTCTGCTCATTAAACGGGCCGTAGCGCTTGATGCCGTCGTGGTCGCTGAGAACTTCGACCCTGTACTTCAGCCGGGAGGTATTCATCATTATTCACCGAACGAGAAAGTCACCTGCCGCCCCATAAACCTTGGGGATCCTTCACCGGCACGGTGGGGGTGAGGGAAAACCATTACGATTACCGCCGCGTTCCAATCCGGAGCGGATGGGAGCGCGGTGGCGGGCACAAATTTCTGCAATCCCTGGTATTTTTCCACAAGACCACGATGCATGGACGACCTCCGGTGACAGGGATGGTATCGCCCGCCCGCGACCATATTTTTCCTTCCGGAGGGGGCCTGTGCGGGAGAGGGGGATACCCCCTCACCTCTGCTCCCTGAGCCGCTTCATGAGGGCGATCGCACAGAAGTCCCCGCACATCGTGCATGGCCCTGGTTCGGGGGCGAGGTTCCTTGCGGTTTCCGGGTCGATGGCATGGGCAATCTGTCCATCCCGGTCGAGGCGGGAGCGGGAACGGGCGAGGGCGAGGTCTTGGCCGTCCGGGCCGTACTTGATCGAGTCGCCGATATGCGCGGCGATCTTAAAAGCGATGAGTCCTTCCCGCACCTGGTCGGGGGTCGGGAGGCCGAGGTGCTCGGCCGGGGTGAGGTAGCAGAGGTAATCGGCGCCTGCGCCGCTTGCAATGCTTGCGCCGACGCACCCCGCGATGTGGTCGTACCCGACAGCAATGTCAGTGGGGAGAGGGCCGGCGACAAACAGCGGCGCGCGGGAGTGCTCCCGGTAACGCCGGAGGTAGACAGGGATCCTGTCGGCCCTGACATGGCCGCCGAGCCCCTCGATGATCGTCTGGACGCCGTGCTCATGGGCGTAGGCGGCAAGCCGCGCGTTCCAGCGCATCTCCCCCTTCTGGGCCTCGTCCATCTCATCGTGGATGCACCCGCTCCGCATCGCGTTGCCGAGGGAGAGGACGATGTCGTGTTCCCTGAGGATGGTGAGGATCTCATCGAAGTGCTCAACGAAGGGATTCTCAGCGTCGTGGGCGAGCATGTAGGCGGCGGTGATCGATCCGCCCTTCGAGACGACCCCCATGATCCGCTCTCCGTCCCAGGCGGCGTCGATCATCTCCCTGCTGACGGTGTGGAGGACGAACGAGGAGACCCCCTCATCTGCCTGATGCCTGATGGTGGCGAGGATATCCTCTGCGGTCATAGTACCGATGCCGATCTCGGCAGCAACCTGGTAGACCGGCACCGTGGTGACCGGGAGAGTGGTGGCGGCAAAGATCGCGCGCCGGATCGCTGTGATATCGCCCCCGGTGGAGAGGTCGGTGATGGTGTCCGCGCCGTGCAGCCCGGCAATCCTGGCCTTCTCGACCTCCTCTTCGGGATGAACCCGGGACGTCGAGGTCCCGAGGTTGACGTTGACCTTCGTTCGCAACCCGCGGCCGATGCCGACCGAGCGTGTTTCTCGCGTCATGATAACGGCTTCGCCGACGGCGACGGAGTAGCGGAGATCTTCGGCCTTGATCCCTTCGGCCGCTGCGACCGCTTCCATCCGGGGGGTGATGGACCCCTCCCGGGCCTCTTCGATCTGGGTCTTCATCCCTCCATCTGTTGGATTCCAGACCCGAAAAAGTCCGCGATGGAAATGCTGCCGTTCGATCGCCATCCCGTGCCCGATAACCCTGCAGAGCCCGGCCCGGGGAGCAAACCGGGACGCCCTCGGCCTCCCTCACCGCACCTCCCCGGGCCGGTGACGTACCTTATATACTATCCAATCATAACTCTACAGGCAGTGTTCTATCTGCATGAGCAATCCAATGGATTATAACAGAGGCAACAGCAGAAATTTCGGTGGACCGAGGAACTTCGGCGGCCCCCGTGAAATGACGAAGACCGTTTGTTCAGACTGTGGGAAAGAGTGCGAAGTCCCGTTCAAGCCGACTGAGGGCAGACCCGTATATTGCCAGGACTGCCTCCCGAAGCACAGAAAACCCCGGTTCTAAACCAATACATTCTTCTTTTTCAACCGGAGAGTCACGAAACCCCTGCCGGATCTCCGGTAATGCTCCTTTCACCCCGAGCAGAGCGGCCCGGAGGCATAACGAAGAGCCCCGGGGGTATGCGGTCACCCCGGGGAGAGCGGGCTCACCGGAGCCCGAGTTCGGAGAAGAGGGTATTCCGGAGGTCCCGGAGAGCGTCCGTCGCCGGGGACTCGCTCCGGGTCACGGGCTGGCCGTTCCGGACCGCTTCGATAACTATCGGATCGAACGGGATCTTTCCTGCCACCAGGATCTCCTCCTTCCTGCAGTACTCCTCGATCCTTTCGCAGATATCCTCCGCGAGGTCGAACCGGTTGATCGCGACGAAGATCCGGACGCCAAACCGCCGGCAGACCGTCACCAGCCGCTCAAGATCGTGGAGCCCGGAGACCCCCGGCTCCGTGACGATGAGGACCGCGTCCATACCGCCGATCGTCGCGATCAGCGGACACCCGATCCCCGGCGGGCCGTCGGCGAGCAGCAGGTCCGCGTCGCCCGCAAGGTTCATGGCCCGCTTCTTCACCTCGGTGACGAGCAGCCCCGAGTTCCCGGCGCCCGGGAAGAGCCGGGCGTGGGCGAGGGTGCCCCGGTCCGTCGCCGAGGTGTAGATCTCGCCGCAGACACGGGGTTCCATCTGGACCGCCCCCGTGGGGCAGACGTAGGTGCAGACAGCGCAGCCCTCACAGTGCAGGGCGTCCACCACCCAGGCATCATCCCGGCGCACGATTGCCGAAAACCGGCAGTGGTCCGCGCAGATCCCGCAGTCGCGGCAGAGGGCCGGGTCGATCCGGGCCGCCGCGAGCCCCCGGAACTCCTCCGTGGTGAGCCGCCGGGGTTCGAAGAGGAGTTCCAGGTTCGCGGCGTCCACGTCACAGTCGACGAGTACCTGCGGCACGGCACTGATATCCGCGAGCGCAGCCGCCACCATCGTCTTCCCCGTGCCGCCCTTGCCGCTGACGACCGCGAGCCGGATCACAGGCTCACCCCCGCGATCTTCACGATCTCGCCGAAGAGATCGGCGAACCGTTCCTCCCACCCGGGAAGGTCGCGGCAGATGAGCCCGCCCCGGTTCTGGACGGCGGCGATCTCCCGGGAGAACGGGATGGTCATGAGGATGGGGAGCCCGCGCTCCCGGCAGAACCCGAGGGTTGCCTCGTCCTGCCCGTCGCTCCGGTTGATCACGACGCCGGCTCCGATGCCGACCCGCTCAGCCACCTCGGCCGCGAGGCGGAGGTCGTGCAGCCCGAACGGCGTCGACTCCGTGACCAGGACACAGACATCGCTCCCCTCGAGGGTCTCGATCACCGGGCAGGCTATCCCCGGGGAGGCGTCGTAGAGGATGAGCGGGTGCCCTTCCGCGAGCATCTTGGCCGCCTTGATGACCGTCGGAGCCTGCACCTCTCCTTCGTTTAAGACACCGCTGATCAGCGTGAGGGCGGGCAGCGGGCGCGAGCATGCCACCCGACCGACGGTGCGCGGGACCTCCCGGACGGCTCCCTGCGGGCAGACGAGGACGCAGCCTCCGCAGGAGTGGCAGAGCTCCGGGAAGACGAGAACGCGGTCTTTGAGGACAGAAAGCGCCCCGAAGCGGCAGAACTTCCCGCACTCACCGCAGAGGGTGCAGCGACCGGGATCGATCTCCGGGACCGGGGTCGTCACCGGCACGTCCACGGCAGAAGCCGGGAAAAAGAGATGGAGATTCGGCTCCTCGACGTCGCAGTCGACGAGCACCACCTCACGGGAGCGGGCGAGGGTGTAGGCGAGGTTCGCCGCCACCGTGCTCTTCCCGGTGCCGCCTTTACCGCTTGCAATCGCGATCTTCATGCTGGGTCCCGCTTCAGGAGAGGGAAATGGGCTGCAGGGTTCCGGCGGTATACTCCGCGAGGGCATCGGCCACGCTGCCGCTTCCGCGGTAGGTGTAAGCCTTGACCCCGCCTGCTTCGAGCGCCCGGGCGGCGTTCCCGCCAACCTGACCGGTGATCAGCACGGCCGCACCGTGTTCCGCGAGCAACTGGGCCGCCCGGGGCCCGATCCCGCCGGCAGCGCCTACGAGGGGATTCTCAACCGATTCCGACTTCCCTGTCTCCGTATCGACGAAGACGAAGTAAGGTGCCCGACCGAACCGCTGCTCGACCGGGGCGTCCGTGCCCGCGGCACGTGCTGTGATGCAGACTATCATTCAGATACACTCCTCTGGTCATTATTACCCATATGAGCATAATACTATGGGTGACGCAACACCGCATCACTCAAGCGAGATGGCGCCTGCCGGACATTCGTCCACACAGGTTCCGCAGTCCACGCAGAGCCCGGGGTCGACCTTCGCCCTGTCGCCCTCCATGGTGATTGCCGCCGCAGGGCAGACCGCCACACACGTCTCGCACCCTGTGCATCCCTCCGGACCTGAATAGATAGAATTTACACCTTACATGCGAGATTTCTCGCCACTATCTCCCCCTTGTGTCTTAAAATATTAATTAGAGAGGGGAAAGGCTTATTTTGTTGTATGTTGTAATACAACTCACATGGTATATATCAAACGCATCAAGAAAGGAAATCGAGTGTATCTCTACAAATATGAGAGTTATCGGGAAAATGGGAAAGTACAAACCAGATATCTTCAATATCTCCGAGTTGAAAGTGATGAACGCGGCGTACCGAAACCAAAGAAATCCCGGACAAAGACAAAACCAATGTACCCC
>DASQ01000041.1 GCA_002503885.1 Methanoculleus marisnigri
TTTTGAAAAGGGTGTTCTTTTTGGTTTTCCTTCGGGCCATACTGGGATTCTATTTGTCCATTCATATAATTGTACTTTACTGTTTAATGATATAATTAAGTGGTACTTTTGAAAGGGGTTCGCAAAGTGAAATTACCGATCGGATTTCGCAGTATGTTGATACGTTGAATCAGACACCAGTAGTATTCAAGTGGTCATACACAATGGATGCAAATCCCTCCGGGGTGGAAATGGGGTAGTCAGGTTAATTTAGAATCGATGCACTAGTTACCCGAACTCACCCATCACCATGTTTTGCATTCCATTCCACGTATCGCTCAAGATCTTCCACCTTTAACGGGGATCGTATCTTGCCAAATGCGGCTGCAAAGTCATTTTCACAGAGAGGTCGCGTTATCAGCGCGCGCTCTTTGAGTTCATCAAACGGCAGATCCGCGAGCCGGTGAATTTCAGGATTGACATCGTTGATCATCGTCCAGATCGCCTGTTGATAGACATTCTGGATGTCACGTCCCGAGTACAGGCGGTCGACGCATTGCCGTCCGAGTTCGACGAGGTCAACTCCGGATACTTCAAGCCCTCGCATGTGAATCTCGATAATTGCCCTGCAGGCATCGATATCCGGGAGCGGCACATAGATTCGCCGCGGGAACCTCGACAATATTGCCGAATCGAGATCCCAGGGTGCATTTGTTGCCGCCATCGTGAGGAGCAGACGGTCGTCTTTTTTGCCCTGCAGGCCGTCAAGCTCGATGAGGAGAGAGGAGAGCACTCTCCGGGTCGCTTCGCTCATCGTGTCGCTCCGCGATGCACCAAGGGCATCAAACTCATCGATAAAGACGATCGAAGGGGCCTGTTCTCGCGCCGCGGCATACAGGGAAGAGATCATCTTCGAAGACTCGCCAAAGTATTTCGAGAGCAATCGGTCGGTTTTTACGTTGAAAAATGTTGCATCCAGGCTCCCTGCCGCAGCAGCTGCAATCATTGTTTTCCCCGTACCCGGCGGACCTAAAAGGAGAATACCCTTCCACGGACGGATAGATTCCGGTCTTTTCAGGGCTGCGATAGCAACGGTCTCCTTCACGAGGCGCTTGACCTCGTCAAGCCCGCCGATATCCTCCCATCGAACCGATGAGCGCGCGATCAGCGACGACATCTCAGTATCGCCTGCAAGCTCTTTAACAGAACGATTCGAATGCCCAGGTGCGCCCGATGTCTTGCTTTGTCTTCTCTGTGCAACCAACGCTGAACGGGATGCAATACCCTTCCATCTCTCTGCCTCGGCGGTATACCTTTGCTGCATCATGGGCGAAGAGACTGCAATCTGCCGACAGAGTGTTGCACACGCCCGCGCCCTCTCGTTAGCAGTCGCGTTGTCCGCTTCAGCTACTGCCTTTCTATAGCCAGTAATAGTTTTCCGCAGTTCCGCAAGCAAAAATCCGCTAACGTCCACGTGCACAGTCATCACCTCATCGCTTCTCGAAGGATGTTCTCCTTGAGTAATTCGACATCATCGGCAAGAGATTCAATCTCATTGTCGAGGTCCTCGTCGATGTAAAAACGCAGGTGCTCACTTACTTGTTGCAGTTTTTCGAGGATATCTCCACGGACGAACACTTCGAGGTGAATTGCAGATTTACGTGCTTCCAGACGATCACGTTGCCGCAGATGTTCCACAAGGTTTTGTGCAACGAAATATGCCGTCCGGTAGTCCGGTTCGGGCGACCCAGGATCCGCTAGAACTACGATTTCCTCCGGGGTATCCGGTTTGGGCGGCACCGGGTCCGGAGACGCTACGATTTTCTTCAGGACATCACCTGCAATCCCGCCGATAGAGCGCTCTATCCACCGGTGTTCGCTATGGTTGAAGACGTGAACTCTGGTGCGGTCATCCAGGTTGTTTCTAATCGCTTCTTTCACACCGGCCTGGATCAGCATGGGAGCGCATCCTGCGTCCGCCCACAGCCCTGCTGCCCAGATTGCCGCACCCCTGACCCGGTTGCTCCTTGAACCAATACACGTGAGGAGGACTTTTTCAAGATCTTTCTGCTGTAAAAACGACTTATCGCGTACCTTTGAAAGTTCACCGATGATCGATACCGCCGCTTTTCGGATCTCCAGGTCCTTCTCCTGTGCACATCGTTTCAGATCCGTGACGAGAGTTTCGGCATCGCATAGCGAATCCGCGTACCCCCTGCATGAGATTGACCAGAGCGCCCATAAAACACGAAACCGAACTTCATCATTTTGTACGTTCAAAAGGTGGGCAAGTGCAGTAGCACCGCCATTTCGCACCACCGGTTCGGGGCTTGCATAAAAAGCGATCTTGTCGAGGGCGAGGGCAGCGCATGCCTGGACTTCGTGGTTTTTGCTATAGAGAAGACGGATATAGCGCAGAGTCGCGCCGGAATCTGCGACCGCAATGCCCTGACCCGCTTCGGCAACCACTGCCAGAGACCATGCCGCGGCGCTGCACACCGGGTCTGCCGGGTCGTCAAGATGTGCGGCCATTTCAGGAAGGATCCCTGATCCGGCAACCTCATACGAATAACCCTGGTAAGCAAGGTTTCCGAGAACCCAGAGGATGTTTCTTCGAACATCGGGGACGGAATCGTCGAGCGCTCTGCCGAGCATATCAAACGCTCTTTCTCGAATGATCGCTCCGGCTTTTCCTCCTTTGGCCAGGATGTCGAGTTGGTACGATGCATGAATCCGATCCTGGCTATCTTCCGACCCGAGCCGTATAAGCAGCCGTTTAACATCCGAATTGCCATCGTTGCCAGATTCTCTGCGAAGTTCTCGATCGAGCATCGCGGTACATTGAGCGATTTTACTCCTCACCTCTTCCCGAAGTTTTGTCGAAGAACTGTGGATATGGTCGAATGCATTTTGATACGATCTCAAGGCGTCGCGGTACGCAGCCCTCTCATAGAGGATGTCACCTCTGAGAATGTAGGGAAAGAGAAAGCCAGGACGGGTGCGTATCGATTCCTCAGCCAGCCTAAGTGCTTCATCGGTTTGATTACGAGCGTGGAGGCACATCCCTTTCCCGTTCAATGCCCACGGGTGTCTCTTGATCCGCATTGCCCTGTCGTAGTAGGCAATTGCCTCTGAATACTGCTTCTGCTCGCGGTAGATATCGGCAATGCCGATGTACGGGAACGGATATGATCGCGCTCTGTCAAGAGAGATTGCCCGCTCGTAGCACTCTATAGCCTCCTTTTGCCGACCAAGCCTTCTGAGTGCATTTCCCTTTTCATTCCACGCCCAGTGGGAGCCGGGTTCAAGTTCCAGAGCCGTGGTAAAGTGCTTTAGCGCATCTTCAAAGCGCTGAACTTTGTAAAACTCCTTTCCCTTGTTCAGATTAGCCATGTACTTTGCATGATTGTCTGTCGAATTTGATTCCGGATGAGAATAGCCTCCGTTCTTCTCATCCAGTATGCTTGTGGCCGCAGGTGCATCATGTAGTTTTTTTCGAATGCTGGGGATGTGGTCGCTGAACGCTCTGATGAGAGCATTCAAAGGCTTTTCTTGATTACCCGGCTCCACGCGAACATCTCGATCGAGCATCGCAGTACACTGAGTGATTTTGCTCTTCACTTCTCCCCGAAGTTCAGGCGAGGGGCCGCGGATCAGTTCGTATGCCCTTTGATATGATCTCAAGGCGTCGCGGTACGCAGCCCTCTCATAGAGGATGTCACCTCTGAGAATGTAGGGAAAGAGAAATTCAGGGCGAATATGTATCGACTCTTCAGCCAGTCTGAGCGCTTCATCGGTTTGATTAAGAGCGTGGAGGCATCTTCCTTTCCCGTTCAATGCCCATGGGTGTCTCTTGATCCGTATTGCTCTGTCATAATAAGCAATTGCCTCTGAGTACTGCTTCTGATCGCGGTAGATGTCGGCGACGCCGATGTATGGAAACGGATACGAGTGCCTTTTGTCTAGGTGAATTGCCCGCTCGTAACAATCCCTCGCTTCCCTTTGCCTTCCAAGTCTCCTGAGTGCATTGCCCTTTTCATTCCACGCCCAATGAGAGTCTGGTTCGAGTTCCAGGGCTGTGTTAAAGTACTTGAGCGCATCCTCAAAACGCTGAACTTTGTAAAGTTCCTGCCCCTTGCTCAGATTAAACATGTACTTTGCATGGTTGTCTGTCTGATTCATTTTCCACTTCCTAGAAAGACCTGGAGTTCCTCATCTATCCGGCCGGCCACAAGCGAGACCACATCACCAAACCCGCTGACCGTTACGTTGAGATGCGTTGCCCCTGCATCCCCGGACCAGAGAAGCCCGACGGTCGCCTGTCCCTTTCGGGTATAGGCAGTATACGATTCGACTCCGTTGCGGACCCCCTCATAACTTGAATTGAGTTTATTCAGGACATATCTTAAAAATTGTTTTAATGCGTCCTTATCCAGAGATGTCTCATAATACAGAGTCTTTGTCGCTTCGCGAATATCGGGCACGGATTCCTCTGCAGAATATATTCTGACATCTTCACTTCCCCGTTCCAGCCGTGCGTAGAGGTCCTGCAGGAAGTCTTCAATCACCTCGTCTCTCACCAGAATGGCGACGCCCCTCTCTTTGTGTACATCTTTTTTCGACTTCCATCTGTCAATCGTGGCGTCAATCCGCTTACGCTCGGCATCTGAGTGGTAGTCGACAACGAGGAGGTATTCCATTTGATAACCATATGCGGGTACCACTATATATATTCCTCCGCAGTGGAGTTATTGATTTTGGAGTATATTAATATCCTCCATATTGGAGGAAAGTTTATCATGTATGGAGGGCAATGGTCAATCGGTGAAGTGTGATGAAGATCGCAAGCCTGTTTCATCGGAACCGGATAGAGATGTTGACGATCACCGAACTGCAGGAGGAAGAGATCATATTAAAGAGCAGGATCAACCGCCTCCGGAAGGAGATCGACAGAATCGAGCGCGAGAAAAAACTGAAATTTGCAGAAGGCGTCGGCGGCGACCTTATCAAGAAGAAGATGCTTGCTCAGGAACTCAAGCAACTGGATATGACTGCAAAGCTCAAGGTTCGAAACTTCCTTGCCCTGCATAAACAGTACATGTTTATCTCGAACCTGGTTATCATCAAAAAGTATCAGCGGGATCTCCAGAAGACACACATCTGGGAGAAGATCCAGACGATCTCTCCGGAAACTATCGAGAGTGCCCTCATCCGCGTGAATCTCTCCGGAAAGAATTTTGAAACTGTCGTCGACGACTTAAATCAGGTGTTTGCCCTTGATCTTTCGGACTCGGATCAGGACCTCGACGAAGCTGAAAAGCAGATGTTTGAAGTCTGGAGCAGTGTCGAGACCGGTTCGCTAGGGCTTGATGAAGCGAAAGATCTCTTTTCGATTGAGAAAGATATCGAGAAGGCGATCCGCGAATCCGAAGGGTAACCCCTCAGATCGTGATGGGTGGTCACTACCATGAAGATTCTATCCCGTAGGCATCCGAAAGACCCGTTCGCCTCGTCCAGCATCAGCGATCTACGCAAGGCCGAAGCGCTGCTGAAGTGCCGGATCGGCACCCTCGAATCCGAATCTCAGGACCTCAAAGAAAAGATACAGAACCTGCTCGACGATGGTGCCTCGATATGCGACGAGCCGCGCGATGCCCATCGTGCAATGCGGATCCGGACACTCATAGAACAATACCACATGAAGAATGCAGTTTGCGTGAAACTTGAGCGCGATCTCCGCCTGATCTCGTATATCATCGCTATGAGAGATCGTGACAGGATGCTGAACCTGTCGGACGCCTGCCAGAAACTCAACAGGATCTCTCCTGACAAGCTCGAAGAATGGCTGGCAAAGCAATCCGTACATGAGGAAGGCGACAGAAACCGTGTCGAAGACCTTCAAGCCATTCTCTCCGAACAGATTCCGGGCGGCAAAGACCATCCTGTCGATGAAACCTCGATACGGCAGGCAATGGAAGAGATTCGTGGCGGAGCAGTTCCAGTTGCCGTAATCGTAAAAAATCTCCTGGATGGGTCTCTATCGGGAAAGGAGAGAATCAGAACGACTATAACACAGTATGATAAATTTCCCGGTAAGCAGGGAAGGGATGAGCAATGACCAATGGGGATATTACCTGTCCTAAATGTAAAATCCAGCTTGGGGCCGCTGCAAAGTTTTGCCCGCAGTGCGGAACGAAGGTCGGTGCGTATACCTGCGGCAGCTGCGGGGTTACCGTGCCTCCCGATGCAAAATTCTGCCCCGGTTGCGGGAAAGGATTTGAAAAAACTCTCTTCGGAAGGATCGTAGGAGCTAACGAAGAGGACTTTTCGCGGAGGCGCGAATGGAGACGAACCCCTGAAGATTTTGCGAGTAAATTTGAGGTTGAAGATCTCCGGGGCGTCCTGAAAAAGACCGTTACCGTTGCCGAGGGAACCCGCGCGCTTCTTTTCCAGGGAGGAGCATATGCGGGCGACCTGCCGGCAGGTCACTACACCCTTGGAAATATTCTCGAAGCCAAACTGCCCCTGAACCTCGACGAACGCGCGACGGTCGTGCTCATCGACGATGGCGTGGTTGCAATCGATTTCACCATCGGGCGCTCGGAACTGCGCACCGCCGACTCCGTCCCCGTCGGGATTGCCGGAAGATTTACGATCAGAAACAGGGATTCGAAATCGTTCATCGCAAATCTCCTCAAAGGGAAGGGCCGAATCCTCCTTGCGGATCTCCAGGAAGATCTCCGATACGATCTCCTTGGTGTCGTTCAGTCCACGCTGAGCGGATACCGGATGGACGATCTCTATGGGAACCTCGCCGTAAAGGAAGACATCGAGAGTGCCGTCAGGGCAAACGTCACCCCTACCCTTTCGAGTTACGGCTTTTCCCTCGAACAACTCAGGTTCACGCAATCCGATGAGGCAGAGTGGCACGATATCCTTGAACAGCGCAGCGAAGGGACGAAAAAGGTCACGAAGACCGGACTTCAGATCGATATCGAACAAAAACTGCGGCACCTTCTCTCCGACGATAAACTCGACCAGCTGGCTACCGACGAGAAAATCAGCGAATACTGTCACGAGCTGGCTCAGGCCGGCATCGTTCGCGAGAACGAGATCGAAGACCTGAAGATCGCCCTTCGAAACCGGCGCGACGATAAGGCCTTCATCCGCCAGATTATCCGGGAGCGGTTTGAGCAGGCTCATCGTCACGAGTCTGCCGAAGCGGAGCAGGACAATCTCCTTGGCCTGGACGCAAAAGCGCAGCGGCACGGACGTACCATGGATGCCGAGCAGACAGGGCACGAGATCGGCACCGATGATGCCCGGCGTGAACACCTGAACAAGTGGAGAGGGCGGGAGCGACAGCAGGATCATGCCGAGATAGAGGATCTCATCGGCCTGAAAAAGCAGATGGACGATGCAAAGCTCCAGAGAGTGCGTGGAGAACAGGAGCTAGCCCACGAAGACCTCGAGAAGCAAACCGAGATTGAGGGGAAGAAACTCGAACAGCGTATCAATGCCTCACCCGAGGCGCTTATCTCGATGACGGACGGCGGTACCGCTGAAAAGCTTACGGAACTCGAAAAGATGAAGCGCGCAGCAGCCCTCACCGAAGGACAGATCATGGCGCTTTCGGCAGAAAAGAGTACCGCCGTTGCAGAGGCGATGAAAGAGAAGTTCGGATCCGACAGGATGCAGGAGCTCTTCGAAACCCGCCTGCAGGACCAGCAGAAATACATGGAAACGATCCAGGCAATGGCCGGAGGTAACGCGGATCGCCTGGCCGACGTCATGAACAAGGCGCTCGATGCCATGGGTCAGACGGCGACCGCACGGAGCTCCGCCCACCAGGCACAGGGCTCGACGGTCGTTGCCGGCGGCGGAGGGCTCGGCCAGCCGGTGATCATCAACCCTGCCCGGCAGGAAGAGAGCCGGATATGCCCCGGATGCAAAACGCCAAACAGTACCGCCGATCGGTTTTGCAAGGAGTGCGGCGAGGAACTCAGGTGAGCCGTGGAAGGCTGTGCCGGATGTGCCACGTGCATCCGGCAACTCGCCCTTCACCTTTAGTCACCATCACAAAAACTCAATTCTGATGCCGTATGTCTGGAGATCAAGATTTTACCTGTGCAAAGAACCTCGTTGCCCCGGCCGAGACAGTCCTGAAGAGTGGATCGGCGATCGTCAGGCAGTCTTACGATGAGCGGGTGAGACTCTGGTGTGCGATCCGGGAAAACTACTCCCGGTATGAGAACCGGGAATGTGGTTCCTTTGACAGTACGTTTCACCAGGTGTTCTGCTCCAAGTTCGAGGCGGCGCTGCTGACCCTCGCCGTGAGTTTCCGTCGGAGTGGCGAGAACTACGCGGATGCCGAAGGGATGTACTCCGCGGACGAGCTCGCACTCTACGAGATCATCGAGCGGTACCAGGTTCTTCCGTCCAAGAGCGAACTCATTGTCAGGCTGAGCGCGCCGGACGGGGGCGGTTCGGAGTTCCTTCAGGTGCACTACCAGCATATCGACAGCCTCATTAACGAGATCTGCAACCGTCCGCACGCCACGAATCCGTTCCTCATCCACTACCTGAAGCATGAGTGGGAGAAGTACGATCGGAGACTGCACGAGGTCGTGGTAGACCTCGTGCAGAAGAACGGCCTGCGATGGTTCTTCACCTACATCAATCAGGGGAGTGCCAGGGCAGAACAGATCGTCTACAATATCTCTGGCGGGTCGGTGAATCTCGGGAACGGCGTGCAGGTCATCGACAGTATCATGAACCGGGCCGGTATCGGCAACCAGTCGGAGGGGCAGTTCAGGCCTTCGAGCGGGGGTATTCAGGTTTATGATAGTGTCGTGAACCGGTCGGCCGTCGGGGGAGGGGACGACGAGGAGCAGAGGTTCTGTGCCGAATGCGGTAACCCCTTAAGCGACGGAGCGAGATTTTGTACCCGGTGCGGGCAGCAGGTAAAATGCCCACATACTTCGTGAGATGCGCGAGTGCTTTGGCCGGATTGGAGATTTCGTGAGGGAGTGAATGGCAATCTTTGGATGGATAAGGGATAAGAAGGAAACAGCTCCCGGGTGGGTTGAGAAGGGGAATCAGGCAGCAACGCCGGAAGAACAGTGTCGTTGCTACGACAGGGCGCTCGAGATCGACATGAACTGTGCGGCTGCCTGGAACAATAAAGGCAATGCGCTTCATCTCCTCAACCAGTACGAGGAGGCGATACAGTGTTACGAAAAGGTAATCGAGATCGACCCGAACAACGCGGGTGCCTGGAACAATAAAGGCTACGCGCTTCATTCCCTCAACCGGTACGACGAGGCGATCCTGTGTTACGACAGGGCACTTGAGATCGACCCGAAAAATGCTGCTGTATGGGGGGATAAAGGCCTCGCGCTCCATTCCCTCCGCCGCTCCGACGAGGCGATCCGATGTTACGATAGGACGCTTCAGCTTGACCCGACAGATGCTGTTGCATGGGAGAAAATAGGCCTCGCACTCCTGAACCTCGGCCGGTACGACAAGGCGATCCGGTGCTGCGACAGGGCACTTGAGATCGACCCGAAAAATGCAGTTGTATGGCGCAACAAAGGCTTCGCACTCCAGAAGAGCCCCGGTGGGGACAATAAGGCGATCCGATGTTACGATAGGGCACTTGAGATCGACCCAAAATGTGCTGCGGTATGGGGGAATAAAGGCTCCGTGCTCCTGGGCCTCCGCCGCTTCGATGAGGCGATCCTGTGTTGCGATAGGGCACTTGAGATCGACCCGACAGATGCTGTTGCATGGAGCAATAAAGGCCGCGCACTCCTGATCCTCAGCCGGTACGACGAGGCGATCCGGTGCTACGACAGGGCACTTGAGATCGACCCGTACGATGATGATGCATGGTACTATAAAGGCTGCGCACTCCATAACCTCGACCGGTACGAGGAGGCGATCCGGTGCTACGACAAACCACTTGAGATCTACCCGAAATTTGCTATTGCATGGATAAATAAAGGCGACGCCCTCCATCACCTCGGCCGGTACGACGAGGCGATCCGATGTTGCGACAGGGCACTTGAGCTCGACCCGACAGATGCAACCGCACAAAATATGCGAGACCGTATATTGGTTGAGAGCGCTAAAAGTGCTCGAAAAAACCGGTCGACGCCCCCTTGTTCGGGCGAGGCCGGGCAGTCACTGCAGCCCTCCGCACATCCCGGAGAGCCGGCGGGGACTCGACAATCCATCACCATTGAGCGCACCGTCTATGACCCCCTCACCACGGACTTCATCGTCTCCTCCCCCCGCCCCCTTGTCAACGTCAGGAACTGGATCGACCAGCACGACCCCGCCTCCTACTGGCTGGTCATCTGTGTGCACAACTACGGCGGTGCCGCCATCGACGAGTGGGGGATCGAACTGGACTCTTCGTCGTCCCTCCGGGTCCTCGACACCGCTATCGAGGGAATCGACGGGCAGATGCACCTCATGACCAGCAACCCAAAACCCTGGCAGGTAAGGTCGATCCTCGGGATCACCCGCCACCAGGGGATCGCGATCCCACGAGACGGTTCCCGCAGGGTGTACTTCAAGTTGGGCTCGGAGTCGTGCGGTATATCGCATACCATCCAGGGGAAGTTCATTATCAGCAGCGTCGAGGTTCCGATCCGCGAGAAGACCTTCACCCACTCGTGCGACGTCGCGACCCTGCGCGTCGCACTCTCAAGAAACCCCGCCGCCGCCGGGCAGTATGCAGAGAATATCATCCGGCGTTCATACGACCGGGACACTGCCCTGAAACTTCTTCGTTCGTTCAAACTGGTGCAGGAGATCGACCAGTGCTGCACATCGCAGAAGTACAACGAGATCCTCGACCGAATGCAGCTCCTGGCGGGAACGCTGGAGAGTATTCAGGCTGGGGACAAAGTGACTCATCTGGTACGGCAGGGCTGCGTTGCACTGGAGATACTCGGGGATAGTGAAGCCTCGGTGGAGAAAGCACGGCGGCTCTGCAGCAACATCGTCGATACTTGGGTGAATGAGTTTATAGGCATCGAGGACCATGCTTCCAAGTCTATGTCGCATGAAAGAGGGGGAGATGCAGGGAAATGCCCTCTGTGCGGTTCCCGTCTTGTATGGAGGAGAGCTCAAAAGAATAATGAGCTATATCGAGGGTGCACGAACTTCGATGGCGGTTGCCGGTGGAACGATCGTAGTTACTAGTGCATCGATTCTAAATTAACCTGACTACCCCATTTCCACCCCGGAGGGATTTGCATCCATTGTGTATGACCACTTGAATACTACTGGTGTCTGATTCAACGTATCAACATACTGCGAAATCCGATCGGTAATCTCTTCCTTTGATTTCGCTCGAATGCCTCGCAGTACCGTCCGAGTGGTTTTACTGAAGAATGCTTCAATAATATTGAGCCAGGACGCGTGTTTCGGGGTAAAAATGAATTCGAATCGATTCGGAACCGTTTTGAGGTACTTCCGGGTTGCAACCGAGGAGTGAACCTTGAGGTTGTCCAGGATGATTTTCAATTTCATCGTGTCCGGATACTGGGTATCGAGCATTTTCAGGAACGCGATGAATTCCTCGCTCCGATTGCGTTCGGTAATCCGGTAATGAACAAATCCGGTCACCAGATCCATCGCTGCCTGCAAACAGATGGTACCGTTGCGAACATACTCATAATCCCGGCGAATGGAGGAGAATTGCCCGGGCACCGGCATCAGATCGGGGTACTTCGTATCGAGTACCTGGATGCCGCTCTTTTCATCAAACGAGAGAATAAATGTATCCGGCTCTTTGCCTTCTTTTTCCAGAATCTTGAACCTATTCGCTTCCTGGTAGGTGTGGAGAACGACGGCTGCCGTCTCGTGAAACGCTGGATCCCGTTTCTGGACATATGACCGGATTTTATGAGGTTTTATGGCACTCGCATTGGCAATTTTTGAGATCGTCCCTTGCGAAATCCGGGCAACTTCCGGAAATCCTTCTTCCATGGCGTGTTCTCGAATATACTGCTGCAAGAGCCGCTGCGTCCAGAGTTCATGAGGATAGCCGAAATCAGAAGGTTTCTGGCATAGCAAGCTCACGATCCATGTCCTGGCTTCGGGAGAGATGGTTTTCGGCCGACCACTCCGGGGGAGATCGTTCAACCCCTCCCGGATACCGACAGCGAGGACGCGCTGGATGGTTCGGATCACTCTCTGACGAGAGAGCCCTAATTCACGCGCGATAGCAGAATCGGATTTGCCTTGATGGCTGAGGAGGACCATCTTCGCACGCTCGTACGTGCCCTTTTGGGTCGTGCGAGAATGAAGTAATTTCTCCAAATAGTCAAGTTCCTCATCAGATAAGAGTACGGGCTCACGGACAGAGACAAAGGGCATACTCCAAGTGGGGCGTCATGCTATTTATTACGTTGTTTATTTGGAATCTATGCACTAGAGATGTCATCCCAATATTCTCCCGATCATGACACTGCATGCCAGGTAAATCAATCCCATGAATGAGTGCTCATATCGCTCGTAACATAGACTGATCTTCTTAAATGCCTCAATCCATCTGAAGAACCGCCCTACTGCACTGCGCTTCTTGTAGAGTTCCGGATCGAACCAGAATGGCCTCCCTCACTTTGGCTATCTTCTGGATCTCCAGTTGACTCAGTAGTCCGGTAAAATAGTTGAGGGAGTCTCCCCCGGAGAGCAAACAACTAACCTCTCTTCGCGGTTTCGCGTCCTTCGCGTGAGACTTCGGTACTGCCTCCACCGCCACCTCACGCGAAGTGCGAGCGCAGCGAGCTTGAGCACCAAGAGGTGCGGGGTTTTCTCCCCCGCCCCTGGGGGGCGGGGGCCGTGCGTGGCGATAGTCCTGAGAAATCTGTGCCTGGGTGTGGCCCAGGAACCCAGATCACACTCCCCCAATTGAGTATAATGGTTATTGGGAATCGGTCCACTAGTGCTCAAATCAGCGAAGTACTGGATCCTCTTTCACAGTGTGCCCACACGTAGCCACATGTGGCTACAGAGAGAAAACCCTGAGCAAAAACAGATAAAAGAGCGCAACCCACAACGAGCCTATCCGAAAAACCCGGCACATCTCCCTCTCGGATAAAGCCCTCGCCATCCTCGCGCAATCGACACATAATATCTTCTGATTTGTCGATAAGCTGATTGCAGAAAGCGATCCGCGATCCTGCCCGGACTTATTCCTCTTACGGCAAACAGATCTCAAAATTCGACGGGCCTGGGGGGATTCGAACCCCCGACGTCCGGGTTAGAAGCCCGGCGCTATGTCCTGGCTAAGCCACAGACCCCTGTAGCATTCCTATACATTTTGGTCGTCTCGGGATATTAACCCTTTGAGGGGCCGGGCGCCCGACTATTAAAAAAGAAAGCGTATCAGCCGGCCCGGTAACACGCCGACCTGATGATCTCGACCTTGGTCGGGTCTCCCCACTTCCGCCCCTCCACGTCGCGGGCGATGGTCGTTCCCCGGAACTGGACCTTGATCCGGGCCGACATCCGCTCCCGCTCCTCGAAGAAGAACGGGTTGGCGACCTCGATCCGTTTCATGCCGATGTTGAGGACGAGGAGGTCGACCATGATCCCCGGGTCTCCGGGCGAGAGGTCTTCCTCGTTGACCGAGGTTACGAAGATGCACTCCCCCGGGGCGGTCTCGGTCAGCGTGATGATGTTGTGGGCGCTGTTCAGTTCGAGGGTGCGGGCCTTGCCGGTCTTGAGTTCGGCAATGACTGACGGCGATATTCCTGTTAATGCGGCATATTTCATAGCCATCACCCGTACATCGGCAGCTGCTCTCTCCGGGGCGAGGCCTCGGTCTTCTGCACCTGCTCGGCGATCTGGGACATCGCCGCCTCGATCTCCACCGCCTGTTCGAGCAGCGGGTTGATGTCCAGATTGAGGTCGTATATCTTGTTCAAGACCTCAATCGTGGCCGCCGAGGACCGCGGGTCGGGGGTGTTCACCGTCTCCCCGAGGAGTCCTATCCCCGGGATGCCCCGTGTCTTGCACTCCGTGAGGATGCTCGCCGCGACACCGGAGATGCTCCCCATGGGAAGAATGATCGTCTGGTCCTCGATACGCTGCAGCGTCTCGCTGCTGGTCGCGATCCCAAAGACCCTTTTCTCGGGTTCGTTCGTGATGATCCCTGCGATCGTGACGATCTCCCTGATATCGAACTGGGTGAGCCAGTCCATGATGCCGTTTGCCACCTCGTAGCAGATCATCGGGTGAATGGGAACATCGGAGATGACTGCGGCGAGGTGATCCTTCTCGTAGAGACGCACGGGGGCGTTGATCACGCCCTTCGTCATGAGGGCGACCGGCGGGAAATATTTGCTCGTGATCGCCCCGATCTGTTCGAACTCCAACTGTTCGACGAGGTATTGCAGGGCAATACTCCCGACGAGCCCGCTCCCGGGGAACCCGATCAGCACCGTTTTTTCGGCGCCAGCGAGCGCTCTGGATATGACCTTTATATCGTCCATGGGATCAATCACACACTCCTGGATTAGTTTAACATAGCTGGGTGTCCCTTAAAAATATTATGCAGGAATACCAGATCAAGCGCGGATGCACAAAAACTCTTACCGATTCCATGGCGCAGGGTCTCCGCGACCAGTTCGGGACCGAACCCCGTGCGTCACCGGAAGGGCGCTACACCATCACCTACGGAGCGCTCCTGCGCCTTGAGGTCTGGCCCGGGGCTGAAGGCAAGACGCTGATCGTCGATACCGAGGCGAACAAAGATGCCGACGACGAGACGATCATCGACACCAACCGCCGGTTTAGGAACTACCTCCAGCAGGTGACCGGGTATACGGCGAAAGAGCGGGCGAAGAAGGCACAGCAGGCACTGAAGGGAAAGGAATAACCGGATTCTTCTCTCCGGCAGGGCGTTTCTTCCATTTTGCGGGCTGTAAATCCGTATTCTTCATTCTGATTTTCGGTGCAGCGAGGTAGGGTGCTCCTGCCGTTCTGATGTCGTTGCCTGTCACTTTGTATCTGGTCTTTTTCCGTTCTCCAGTCAATTGCACGAACCAGTGCACGGCTTTCCATTGGCTATCGCCACGCACTGCCCCCGCCCCTCGGGGCGGGGGGCGAAGGGAACAGTCTCTCAATCAGATCCAGAGCACCAGAGATGGGTGTCAGCGACAGGGGAGGGGGGCTTGCCCCCCTCGCACCTAACGGTGCTCAAGCTCGCTGCGCTCGCACTCCCCGTCGGCCCCACCCCCAATGGCGATACCCCCCACGGTCCACCGTACCGGGCTTTTCCCCCGCTTTGGTTGTTCAAAGACAGTGGCCTTCATCCTTATCACATACCAGATCCTCTGCCCCGGCTCCACCGCCGACTCTCCATGGAGATACGAGGGACGTGGGGGAGGGGGGCTTAAAAACCGTGCTCAAAAAACAAGCGTAAAAAAAAGTGAGTATCCTACTCGATCACAATCGCCGGCTTGAAGGGCAGGGCCCCCGAGGCCTTCGGGTGCGTGCTCTCCTCGGCGTTCCTGACCGTCACCGGCACGCCGAACTCGTGCTCCAGGAACGATCGAGCGCCTTCGAGGACTGCCTGCTCGTCGGGGGACGACCCTGCGAGCTGCTTCACGAGTTCGGGCGGCAATTTCAGTACGAGTTTCGTGATCTGCTTTGCCGCGTCCGTCGCCTCGCGCCCGCGCTTGCGCATCTCCTCGTTCTGCATGATCTCCCGCACCACCCTCGTCTTATCGGTCGAGGCTGCGATGATCCGGAAGGCCTCGTGCTTCCAGGCCGGAGCGACGAAGAGGCTGATGGACTTCGGCTCGATCGGGATGAGTTTGACGATCGACTCGATATCCTCGACCGTCCTTGAGAGGAGTTCTTCGGCGAGCTCGACATCCGGGTTGACCCGGGCCTCGTCCACCTCCGGCCAGGAGGCGAAGGAGACCATGCCTTCCCCGCCGATCTCGCTCCAGAGCGTCTCGCAGGTGAAGGGGATGATCGGGGCAAGCAGCCGCACCCAGGTGCGGCAGAGGTCCTGCATCACGGCCCCGCCGGTTGCGCCCTCGGGCAGGCGGCGGCGGTACCACTTCAGGTCCGCCTCCACCCCGAAAAACGCCTCCTGCAGTGCCTGTCGGGTCTGGAACGAATCAAGCGCCGCGGTGACGCTCTCGATGCGGTGCTGGAGCCTGCTCGCGAGCCAGGCATCGATGTCGGAGGCTCCTTTGGCCTGCTTTGCCTCCTCGACCGTGGTCCAGAACCGCTCGATCTGCTTTCTGGTCGACGAGACGAGCTCGTTCCTCCAGTCAAAGTCCTGCCAGGGCTCTGCGCTCCCGACAAGGAACATCCTGACCGTATCGGCGCCGAACTCCTCCAGGGCATCCTCGAGCAGGAAGACGTTTCCTTTGCTCGACGACATCTTCGCCCCGTTCAAGAGGCCCATGCCGAAGACCACCATGCCCTTCGGCTGCAGTTTTGCCGGGAAGATAGCCCGGTGGTGGAAGAGCTGGAACGTGAGATGGTTCGAGATGAGGTCCTTTGCCGAGAACCGGTAATCGTAGGGATACCAGTAGAGGAACTCGCTCCGGATCCGGTCGAGGGTCTCGCGGTCGACCGTGGTCGGGTTCCCCTCGCCCTTGAAGATGTACTCAAAGACGTCCGGCGTCAGTTTTTCCGGCGCTATGGCATTTAAGTGGTGAGCGATCGTGTAGTAGGCCATGTAGATCGTCGAGTCGGAGAGGGGCTCGATGATCCAGGTCGGGTCCCAGGGGAGCTTCGTGCCGAGCCCCACCCGCCGGGTGCAGGCCCAGTCCTTTAACCAGTCGACGGTCCGGTTGAACTCGGTCCGGACCTCGGGGGGAACGAGCGCCATCTCATCGAGCTGGGTCTTCACCTGCTCCTTCCAGCACGGGTCGCTGTACTCCAGGAACCACTGGTCATGGAGGATCTTCACAAAGACCCTGCTGCCGCACCGGCAGATCACCTGGCGGTTGTCGAACTCATACATCGGGATGGAGCCGTAGCGCTCCATCATCAGCACCGCCACGTCGTCCCGGGCCTCCCGCACCGGCTTTCCGCCGTACTTGTCAAAGACCTTCCCGCGGGAGAACTCGGCGCTGTAGACCTCCTGGGTGAGCGCCTCCATTCCCGGATCGTTCTGGTCGCGGATGCCCGCCCGTTCGACTGCATCCTTTGCCGGGATCTCGCCGTAGCCCTCGACGGAGATGAGCGGGACCGGCCGGATGGCCGTGTACTTCCCCTGCTGCTGCAGGTCGCGGAGCGCGATGTAGTCGAAGGGTGCGTGGGCGGGAACGCTCATGACGATCCCGGTCCCCATATCCGGGTCCACGAACGATGCCGGCAGAACGGGGACCTCGCCGCTTAAGGGGTGAGAGACCGTCTGGTCGATGAGCGCCGTCCCGGGGATCTCCTCTCCCGCACGAACCTCGTGGTCCTGCAGGGCGAGTTTCGCTGCCGCCTCCCGGCTTACGATCCACTCTTTGCCGTCGAGCGTCACCCGTACGTAGGTGGTCTCCGGATTGACCCAGAGGTTCGTCACGCCGTAGACCGTCTCGGGCCGGAGCGTTGCGCACGGGACCAGGGCATCGCCCCAGGAGAAGACCACCAGGGTGAACTTGATGATCTCGGCCTTCTCGCCCTCGAGCAGGTCGTGGTCGCCGACAGGGTTCTCGCACTGGGGACAGTACTTGACCGGGTGGGCACCCTTGACGACGTGCTCGTCCTCGTGCAGGTGCGCATACTGCCACTCGATGAACTTGCTGTACTGGGGGTCGACGGTGATGAACCGGCGCCGCCAGTCGATCGAGAGCCCGCACTTCTGCATCACGCGCCGGTACTCCTCCGAGAAGTGCCGGACAATCTCCATCGGGTTGATGAACCGGTCGAGGATATCCTGCGGCACCCGGTAGAGGTCACGGTACAGCCCGACCGTCTTCGCGTCGCCGTTTGCGATCCTCTTCGATATCCCGATGACCGGAGTGCCGGTGACGTGGAACGCCATCGGGAAAAGGACCTGCTTCCCCCTCATCCGCTGGTACCGGGCGACGACATCCGGAACGATGTAGGTCCGCCCGTGCCCGACGTGCATCGCCCCGCTTGGATACGGGAATGCCACGGTCAGGTAGTACTTCTCCTTCTCAGCCGGATCAGCCTCGAACGCGTGCTCCCATCGGGCACTGCACTCCCGTTCGCTGCTTCGCATATCAAGTCCGCTCACTCTATGCCTCCAAACTCTGGATCAGTCATAATAATCAGGCAGGAGACCCCCGGTTTAAACCGGGGGAGGAATGCCGTCTGCCTGTCCCGGCATACGGTTGTGTTCTCCAGGCAATACGGGTTCGGAGGGTACAATCTTCTCCCTTTGCGCTCTGCGTCACCCGCTTCCCGGTGACCGCGTTATGCAATGACATCTTTCCTTTCAACGTTCCTCCGATGTACGTCAGCCCATACTTGACGTGCCGGACCAGCGTTCCCCGGGTGAACCCGAGCGACCGGGTTCCTCCGTAGGGTTTT
>DASQ01000021.1 GCA_002503885.1 Methanoculleus marisnigri
GTCCAGCGATTTGAGCGTGGTCTGCAGAACCTTGGAATAGACCCACGTATACTCGGGATACTTCTTCTTCAGTACAGGCAGAGCGTTGGCCTGCTGGACGTACCCGATATACTCTTTCTCAGGTAGATCCTTGTTCTCCCGATAGTTCCGGGTTCTCTCGGCAAGAGCAAAGTTGTAGAGTAACCGACACTTTTCAGAGAGATGCCAGAGCACATCGGCCTGATCGGGATCTACAGAGATCTTGATCTTCGTGGCAAGGTGCATCTGAAAACTCTCCGGCAGGTTCTCTCAGTAAGTATGTGCTGTCCTCTGTCATAGAGATATGGGATGTGGGGGCGGGGGGATCGCTGGACGAAGGGGCGCCGCTCCCATCCCCCCGCTTGCGCAGGGGGTCTTCCCGCTCTGCCCCGCGAGCCCGGCAGAGATAAAAGAGGTTCCACGATAATGCAATTTAGAGAGAAGAGGATGCACGAAAAGACGACGTCAAGGGGGGAAGTGTCTTATGTGGATCCAGATCTCTCTAGGGCTATTTAGTCCACAGTGATATTTAATAGTTTCGATAATGAAACTATAGAAAATAAAGGTTTTGGCCGGTTGCCCGGGCGTTTACGGATTACCGTGCAGCCGCCGCCTCAGCTCTCGCTTCTCGTGGGTTCGGCCCCTCTACGACCGGATTGCCCGGATGGGTAACCCATTCGGTGAACGACCCCTCGTAGATCCGGACACTCGGGTAGAGGTAGAGCCACTTCAAGAGGACGAACTCGTTTGTGGCCTCCCGGCCGGTCCCGCACGAGCAGATGACGGTCCTGCTCCGGTCGACGCCGTGTTCTTCCAGGATCCTATCGAGTTCGTCGTTTGACTTGAGCTGCGCCGGGTTCGCATCGTCCATCAGGCTCTTCCAGGGCAGGCTGATGGCACCGGGGATGTGCCCGGCCTTCCGCCAGGGCCCGCGTCCTTCATACACCTTTGCCGGACGTGCATCGAGCACGACCACATCGTCGTTGTCCTTGATCCGGAGGAACTCGTCATACCCGATGGGGTAGTCGTCGCGGGCCTCGGCGGTGAACCTGGACGGCTCGACCGCGGGGTACTCCTGCGAGAGTTCTCCTCCGTAACTCTTCCACCCATCCAGTCCTCCATCGAGGATGTATACGGCGTTGTGACCGTACTTCGCCAGGGTATAGGCCATCATCGTCTGCCCGAGCCCGTCACCCTGGCCGGAGAATACGCCCTTGCCGGTGTAGACGACGACCGGTGAGTCGGCCTCGATGCCCGCGCGCCGGAACGACTCCTGGATGCAGGCGGTCGGGCTGTACGACCCGGGGAAGCCACGATTGGATACGCGCAGGACGCCTTCGGTCAGGTAGGCGGCACCGGGGATGTGCTCCTGGATGTAGTCATGTATGTTCGGCTGGACGTCGACGATCGTCATGTTGCCATCGTGCAGGTGGTCGGTCAGCCAGTCCGGGGTCACCAGTTTGACCTTCCCGTCACCACGGGGATACGGGACATTTTCCCGGTCGCTGCTGGCCTGCAGGCGTTCTTTACCGCCGGGGGTGAAGATCTTGTCATCTTCCATTTCTATCACCTCATAATCGGATATTCTCACTCTGAAGAGAGTGATCCAGGCCCCACTCCTGCTTGAGATCACATATACCTTGTGCAGGGTCCGGCACCAATCTCGTCAGGGAAGAATAACAGCCGGAATAGGACTTCACCAGAGCCCGATAAGGGAAATCTTCTCCCCAGGTTATTTTTTGTCATGAACGCGGGTTGGTGCGCAACGTAATTCGGTCGAATCCTCTGAGATCACTTATCAGGTATATGCTGGAGCACTACCAAAAGGGGTTGTGGGACCCATCACTCCCCGGAACTCTCGGGACCAATCTCGATGCTCTCCCCCGGCGAGAGGATCCTGACCCGGATCGCTGTCGTCCGCTCGAGGGCCTGTTTGAAGTTCAGGAGATCCTCCCGGTTGGCAGGGGACGGGTCGTAGTGCATCGGGATAACCAGCCGCGCTCCGATGTACCGGGCCGCGATCATCGCCGCGTCGGGTCCCATCGTGTAGCGCCCGCTGACGGGGAGGAGCGCCACGTCCGGCCGGTAGAGGTCCCGGATAAGCTGCATATCGGAGAAGAGCGCCGTATCGCCGGCGTGGTAGACACTGATACCGTCCATCTTGATGACGAACCCGGCGGCGACGCCGCCGTAAAAGCCCGCCCCTTCGTCCTCAAGCCAGGACGAGTGAAGCGCAGGCGTCATCGTAAACCCGACACCGTCGACGGTGATGCTGCCGCCGAGGTTCATCGGTTCGGCGGGAACACCTTTCGAGCGCAGGTACTTCGCCACTTCGTTGATGGCGACCGTCTTCTTCGACAGCTGCGCAGCAATGCCCAGGTGATCCGCGTGGGCGTGCGTCACGGCAACGATATCGGGCTCCATGGTGAGCGAGCCCTCCGGGATGAAGGGATCGATGAGGACCGTCCGCGATCCTGCGAGTGAGAAACATGCGTGGCCAAGCCAGGTCAACCTCATGGAGAAGAGATCGGCCTGAACGGTAAAAAATGTTGAGTAGAATAACAGAGGGTGGACCGGGGGCTCAGAACTCCCCCATATCGATCGCTTCGGTGATGTCGATCGCCTCGGAGAGGCCATCGTTGGCGACACCGCGCGTCATCAGCTCGGAGAGATCACGGTCTTCCATCACGTCCCGGATCCGTTCCAGGTAGGGGTCCAGGGTGGTGTCCCTCTGCTGTTCGATCACATGGCGGTACTCACGGAGTGTGGAAGGGCTCACGTCAAGTTCCTCGCTGATCTCCTTCATGGTCTTGCCTGAATCAAGAAGATCCGACATCGCCACCTGGTCGAACGGCATCTTGAAGTCGAGTTCCCTGAAGAGCTTGAGGCGGACCCGGGCACGTGCCACGGTCTTGCTCAACTTCTCATCACCGAGCGCCCTTGCGATCTCGGTGTCGTTCTTGCCGTCGTAGTACGCAACCACGAGTCTGGAGAGCTGCCGTGGGGCGAGTTTGGTCTTGAAGTACCCCTGATCGAGGACTTCCCGCATGATCAGGGCGATCTCGCGCTCAACTGCGTCGCGATCCCGGAGCGTACCGTGAACCTTTCTCATCGGCTCAACGATCGTCTTCTTGTTCGTGATGGTCGTAAACAGCTCAAGGAGCTGCTGCTTGCGGGTATCTTCTGCCATGTCAGTCTCTCTCTGTTCAGTATTCCACCGTCTGGTCCTGGGGGTCACCCATGATGACCTCGGATATATAGTTTATCCCCCGATTGGGGCGTAACGTTCCCTACATTACAACCGCTAAGATTTAAAGTTTACCATATAACCCGTCGAAACAGAAAGATCGTTTTTGCAGATGTGACAATATCTTCCGGGATATCGCCCACTGCGGAAAAAAAACCTCCGCATCCGGCCTGTTTTTCGAAGAATTGTGATCTCGCGCGAGGGGATGACCATTCTTTATTAGCACCGGCACTCAAATGTACTGCAGGACTATGGCCGAGACGAGCGATATTTACGAAAAAGTCATGGAAGTAGCCAGAAGACGTGGTTTTGTCTGGCCCTCTTCCGAGATATACGGGTCGATTGCCGGGTTCATCGATTACGGCCCGCTCGGAGCCATGATGAAGCGGAACGTCGAGAACCTCTGGCGATCCTTCTACGTCTTCCAGGAAGGCTACTACGAGATAGAATGTCCCACCGTAGGAAATGAGGCAATCTTCATCGCATCCGGTCATGTGAAAGAGTTTGCCGATAAGATGGTGCAGTGTCCGCACTGCGGCGAGTATCTCCGCGCCGATCATATTGCCGCAGAGAACGGCATCGAGAATGCAGGCACGCTCCCGGCGGAGGCGCTCCAGGCAGCGCTCTGTAACCTTCCCTGCCCCGCATGCGAGAAACCCCTGGGCGAAGCGGGTGTCTTTGCCTTCAATTTGATGTTCGAGACGACCATCGGCCCGGGGTCGCAACGGAAGGGCTACCTGCGTCCCGAGACTGCCCAGGGTATCTTCACCGACTTTCCCCGGCTCCTGCGCTTCTACCGGGACAAACTCCCCTTCGGCGCCGTCCAGATCGGGAAGTCCTACCGGAACGAGATCTCTCCCCGCCAGGGCATGATCCGGCTGCGGGAGTTCTCCCAGGCTGAGGCCGAGATCTTCGTCCACCCCGACCGGAAGAACCATCCCGCCTTCCAGCGCTACGCGGAGTATGCAGCGCCCCTCCTCACCATCGCCCGGCAGCTCGATGGCCAGGAGCCGGCCGCCATCACGATGCGTGCCGCCGTGGACGAAGGGCTGATTGCAAACGAGTACGTCGCCTACTATATCGCGCTCACGCACCGGATCCTGACCTCCATCGGCGTGGACCCGGCGAGACTCCGGTTCCGCCAGCACCTGACCGATGAGCGGGCACACTATGCGGCCGACTGCTGGGACGCCGAGGTCTACTCCGGCCGCTTCGGCTGGGTGGAGATCGTCGGCATCGCCGACCGCACCAACTACGACCTGCGCTCGCATGCCGGGCAGTCCGGCACCTCGATGACGGTCTTCATGCCCTACGACGAACCGCAGCGGGTCGCGAAGAAGCGGATCATCGCCGACATGGGCGTGCTCGGCCCCCGGTTCCGCGGCAAGGCGAAGGCGATCGCGGATGCCCTGGCCGATTCCGGCCCCGGAGAGGACGGCGCGCGGGTCACCATCGACGGCGAGGAGTTCTTCATCTCCGCCGACCTCTACCAGATCCGGGAGGAAGAGGTGGAGGTTCGCGGCGAAGAGGTGATGCCCCACGTCATCGAACCATCGTACGGCATCGACCGGATGATCTACGTCGCTCTCGAGCACAGCTACGCCGAGGAGGAGGTCGAGGGCGAGATAAGAAAGGTGCTCCGGCTCCCGCCGGCGGTCGCGCCCATCCAGGTCGCCGTCTTCCCGCTGATGAACAGGGACGGCCTCGATACGATCGCGCAGACGATCGTCGAGCGGCTCACCGGATGCCGCATCCTCGCCCAGTATGACGACTCCGGCGCCATTGGCAGGCGTTACCGGAGACAGGACGAGGTCGGGACACCCTTTGCCGTCACCGTCGACTACGATACGCTTGAGGACAACACCGCGACTGTCAGGGACCGTGACAGCATGGAGCAGGTCCGTGTGCCGGTCGAGCGGCTGCCGGAGACCCTCTCCGGACTCATCGCCGGCACCATCACGTTCCATGAACTCAGGGCATGACCTCCATCTCCCACCCGCTGATCCGGCCAGAGAGCATAGAGGACCGGCGGTACCAACTCTCCATCGCGCTCCGCGCACTTGACGCGAACACGATGGTCGTCCTCCCGACGGGCCTCGGGAAGACGGCCGTCGCGCTCATCGTCGCGGCATCCCGCCTCTACTCCCATCCGGGGCGAGTGCTGATGCTTGCGCCCACAAAACCCCTGGTCGAGCAGCATCTTCGTTTTTTCAGGCAATTCATGCTCTCCCGGGAGGGTTCCGAGCCGCAGGAGTCCGATTTTGTGATGTTCACCGGGGACACCCCCCCTGAGGAGAGGGCCAGAGCCTGGGAGGCGTGCCGGGTCTGTTTCGCCACCCCGCAGGTGATCAAGAACGACTGCCTGGCAGGGAGGTACAGCCTCGCCGACGTCGTGCTGCTGGTCGTGGACGAGTGCCACCGGGCGGTGGGGAACTATGCGTATGTCTTTTTAGCGCAGCACTACTGCACCACGGCGAGGGAGCCCCTGCTGCTCGCGATGACCGCTTCTCCCGGAGGGGACCAGGTGAAGGTGCAGGAGGTCTGCAACAACCTGCATATCGAGGCGGTCGAAACAAGGGTGGATACCGACGAGGATGTCCGGCCCTACATCCATGAGCGCGACATCCAGTACGTCGACGTCTACCTGCCTGAAGAACTGCAGGCGGCGCTCGTTGTCCTCCGGGGACTCGTGGAGTCGCGCCTCACCCGGCTCGCGAGCCTCAACTTCCAGGTCCCGAAAGCGGATAAACTCTCGATGAAAGCGCTCAACGCCTTAAACGCCCAGATCCAGCAGCGTATACAGACACGGGACCCCTCTGCGTTCATCGCGGCATCCCTGCACGCCGAGTGCATGAAACTCCGCCATGCCATCTTGCTCGTCGAGACCCAGGGAAGCGGGGCGCTCAAACTCTACCTGGCCCGGCTCGGCGCGGAAGGGGCCTCGAGCGCAGGGAGCAAGGCGAGCAAGCGCCTCGTCGGCGACCCTGCCTACCAGAGCCTCGTCGAGGTCTCCGGCGGCTGGAAGGAGGAACTCCATCCCAAGGTCGCCATCGTCCGCGAACTGGTGCGGGCGCAACTCGCGGCGCATCCACAGAGCCGGATCATCGTCTTTGCCACCTACCGCGACACCGTTCAGACGCTTGTCGAGGCGCTCTCCGCGGCCGGCATCGCCTGCGAGCGGTTCGTCGGCCAGGCTTCCCGGGATGCGGAGCGGGGGCTCTCGCAGAAAGAGCAGATCGCGAGCCTCGCCCGGTTCCGGGAGGGTGAGTTCAGGTGTCTGGTCGCGACCTCCGTGGGCGAGGAGGGGCTCGACGTCCCCTCGACGGATATGGTGATCTTTTACGAGGCCGTCCCCTCGGAGATCCGGAGCATCCAGCGGAAGGGGCGGACCGGGAGGAGCGGCAGCGGCACGATCGTCGTGCTGGTGACGAAAGGCACCTCAGACGAGACGTTCCGGTACGTGAGCCAGTCCCGGGAGCGGGCGATGGTGACGGGGATCAAGAGCATGAGCACTGCGCCCGCCCCTATCCCGGCCGCCACCAGACAGATAGACTTCCTCGCGTTCGCTCCCCCGGGACCGGCGATCACCGTCGACGACCGGGAGACGTCGTCACGGGTCGCCGAGCGCCTGCACGAACTCGGGGCATCGATCACCCTCGAGCGCCTCGAGTTCGGCGACTACGCCATCGGCGATCGAATCCTTGTCGAGCGCAAGACCGTCCAGGACTTCATGAACACCCTGGTCGAGCGGGACCTCTTCGGGCAGATCAAGGCCATGGCCGGTGCGGTGCCGCGTCCCGTCCTGATCATCGAGGGCGAGGAAGACCTCTACGAAGTGCGCAACATCCACCCTAACGCCGTCCGGGGCACACTTGCCGCTATCACGGTGGATATGGGGGTCACGCTGATGCGCACGAGCGATGCGGACGACACCGCCGAGATGCTCTACATCCTTGCACAGCGGGAGGGGAGCGAGCGGGGAGAGCACAAGGTGCATCCGAAGAAGTCCTACCGCTCGGTCCGTGAAGAGCAGGAGTATGCGCTCGCTTCGTTCCCGAACATCGGTATGAAGAGTGCACGGCTCCTCCTCGAGCATTTCGGGTCGCTCAAGGCGATCATCGATGCCGAAGCGGAGGAACTGGCATCCGTGCACGGGATCGGAGAAAAGACCGCGCAGGGAATATGGGATCTTGCCCGCAGGCCTTACCGCTGACCCAGTCTTGCGAGGGCTTCTGCGCCCCGCTCAACCGCCGTCATCAGGGTCAGGCATTCGCCGGCCCTCTGCTCGCTCCTGATCCGCTCGCAGAGGTGGACGATCGTCCGCTCGAGTTCTTCGGCGACCCGGCCCTGCGGCTCCCGGGCGACCGCCGCCGGTGCGGGAGACTGCTCGGGCTGCCGGGCCGGAGCCGCCTGCTCCGGTTCGGGAAGCGTTCCGCCGGGTGCAGCGAGCGGGCAGATCACGCACTGTGTCTCTCCCTGATACTCAAACAGGGGATACCCGCAGACCTTACAGGATTTAGCGAGCATCTTTCCTCCCTTCAGGAGATACCCGGCCATGACTTCGTCAGCCTGATCAGCCGTCATTTCGTTGAACTTCCTTAATCAACTTATATATGTCTGGATGCCATTAATAATAGAGGGGTAAATCCAATGGCAAGTCCAGACGAAACGATACGGATCTGCATCCAGATGCTGCAGAATATCAGCGAGGATTCCACCATTCCACGCAATATAAGGCGCGTCGCAGACGCGACCAGAACGGTCCTCCAGGACGAATCCAGGAGCATTGGTCTTCGCGCCGCAACCGCAATCTCCATGATCGACGAGATCAGCAACGACCCGAACATGCCGGTTCATGCACGGACTCGCATCTGGGAGCTGGTATCGCAGCTGGAAACGGTACCACTCGATTAAATCACTCATTCTTCCTGAACAATTCCGGCGAAGACCAGGGCAGAGCGATACGTATTCTCGGGTTGCCTGTCAGGCGACCCTATCGCTCTGCCCGCAGTATCGCCGCCGTGCGTCTCCTCCCTCGCGTTTTAGTCCACGACGGTGACGTAGACCGTCCGCTCGCGCCTCGACCGCACGTCGAGTTCCAGGAGGACGATCTGCTGCCAGGTGCCGCACGCGAGCGCACCGGCGATCACCGGGACGGAGAGCGACGGGCCGACGATCGCCGCCCTGACGTGCGAGCGGCCGTTGCCGTCGCCCCATGCCGCATCGTGCGCGTACGGGATATCGGCCGGGGCGATGACCGAGAGCGCCCGGGAAAGGTCCGAGAGCACACCGGGCTCGTACTCGATGGTGGTGACGGCGGCGGTCGACCCTGCGACGAAGACGCTCGCAAGCCCCTCCCGCACGCCGCTCTCGGCGACCGCCTGTGCTACCCGGGGCGTGAGGTTGACGACCTCCCCCTCCCCGTGGGTATCTACCCGGATTGTCGTACGAAACATCATGGACACCTCATCCACACGCCCTGTTGTCTCCTGTCCGGATAAAACTCGCGGAACGGGCGGGATGCCGCCGGGGCGTCAACGACCCCTCACGGGAGTTGTGCTCCGTGAGGGAGGGCCGGGGAGTGAATCTTCCGGGCGAAGGGCAGGTCGCACCGTTCGTCATACTCACGCCGGGAAAATCCCCTGACCCGGGGCGAGAAGATCCCATCGGGGGATCGATGAAAAGTGTTTTTAGGGCTTTGTTGAACCCCCACTTGTTTGCTCCAGATGGCCATAATCAGGGGTACTCAGGGGCACGGCTTACCACTGGGTATCGCCATGACTGCCCCCGCCCCCTGGGGCGGGGGAGGAGGCCGGAGGCCGGGCGGGGTGGGGGTTACACGCTTCCTTAAGGGATGGAGACAGGGGAGGGGGAGACCCCCTCCCCGTCAGCCCCACCCCCCATGGCGATAGCCACCACGGTCCACGGCATGAGGACAGGCCCGAGAAAGAAAGGTCGTCCCGGGGACAAGCTGGATCCGCCACCAGCCTCATCAGGGTAAGGATGAAGACCAGAACAGGGTTTCAACAGAGCCGGTTTCGAGGTATTTTCAGAGAGGAAGAGAGCGGGAATGAAGAGGCCTTACGCCTCTTCCTCGGAATCGAGGATCGTGAACCCGATAACGCGATCGCCGTCGTCGAGCCGCATGATACGGACACCGCGGGTGCCCCGCTTCTGGATCGAGATTTCGGAAACTTTCGTCCGGATCACGATGCCGGACGCGCTCATCACGATGATCTCGTCGTCGTCGGAGACTGCTCTCGACCCGACGACACCGCCGCCCCGGGCATCGACGACGATGTTTCGCACCCCGAGCGTACCCCTGCCGTGGCCGCGGAACTCATCGAACTCCGTCCGCTTCCCGAAGCCCTGCTCCGTGATGGTGAGGAGATGGTCCTCCTCGACCACGGATATCGCCTGCAGGGCATCGCCGTGGCGGAGTTTGATCCCCCGCACGCCCATGGCGTTGCGGTGGACCGGGCGTACGGCCTCCTCGTGGAACCGGAGGCTCTGTCCGAACTTCGTCGTCAGGATCAGTTCCTGATCGCCGTCGGTCGCCTTCACGTCGACCAGCGCATCGCCTTCGCGGAGGTTGATGGCGTTGATCCCCGTCTGCCGTGGCCGCGAGAACTCGTCGAGCGCCATCTTCGCAACCGTTCCCCCGCTCGTCGCAAAGAAGAGGTAGTGGTCGGCCCGGAACTCCCGGACCGGGATCACCGCGGTCACCCGCTCCTCTCCTTCGAGGTTCAAGAGGTTGACGAGGGCCTTGCCCTTGCCCGTCCGCTGTCCCTCGGGGAGGTCGTAGACCTTCAGCCAGTAGACCCTCCCGAGGTCGGTGAAGCAGAGGAGGTTGTCGTGCATATTCGCGACGAAGACGCTCTCGACGCCGTCGTCGTCCTTTGTGGCCATACCGATGACCCCGCGACCTCCGCGCCGCTGGTTCCGGTAGGTGTCGAGGTCGATTCTCTTGATGTAGTTAGAGGAGGTGAGCGAGACCAGCATCGGTTTATCCTCGATGAGGTCCTCCCGATCGAAAGCCTCGGCCGTGTGCCCGATCTGCGTCCTTCGCGGGTCGCCGAAGCGGGCGGCCATATCGACGAGTTCCTTTTTGATCTCGGCGAGGATGCTTACCTCGCTTGCGAGGATCGCGGAGAGCCGCTCGACTTCCTTTGCGAGGGTATCGCGCTCGTCCTGGATCTTCTGGTGCTCGAGCGCCGCAAGCCGCCGGAGCTGCATCTTTAAGATCGCATCCACCTGCACCTCGTCCAGCCCGAACTTCGCGACCAGGGCTGCCCCGGCCTCATCGGTCGTCCCGGATGCCCGGATGGTTGCTATGACGGCGTCGATGTTGTTGAGCGCGACCAGGAGGCCGCTGAGGATGTGCCTCCGCTCCTCCGTCTTCGCGAGATCGAACTCGGTCCGCCGCCGGACCACGTCCACCCGGTGCTTGAGGAACACATGGACAATTTCCTTGAGGTTTAAGGTGCGGGGCTGGCGGTCGACGATCGCGAGGTTGTTGATGCCGAAGGAGGACTCAAGCGCCGTGTGCTTGTAGAGGAAGTTCAATATCACCTGGGGCGCGGCACCTCTCTTTAAGTCGATCACGACCCGCATGCCGTCCCGGTCCGACTCGTCGCGGATGTCGGCGATCCCCTCGACCCTCTTGTCACGGACGAGGCTTGCGATGTTCTCGATCAGGCGCGCCTTGTTCACCTGGAAGGGGATCTCGGAGATGACGATCTGCGGTGTCCGGCCTTCTTCCTGGATCTCCACGACTCCCCTGACCACGCACTTCCCGCGTCCGGTCAGGTAGGCGTCCCGGACCCCTGCGGTGCCCATCATGATCCCGCCGGTCGGGAAGTCCGGGCCGGGCATGATCTGCATCAGCTCTTCCGTGGATACGCCCGGTTCGTCGATGATCCGGCAGGTCGCCTCGCAGACCTCCCGGAGGTTGTGGGGCGGCATGTTCGTCGCCATGCCTACCGCAATCCCGCTCGATCCGTTGATGAGGAGGTTCGGGACCCGTGCCGGGAGGACGCTGGGCTCCTGGAGCGACTCATCGAAGTTGGGGACGAAGTCGACGGTCTCCTTGTCGATGTCGGTCAGGAGTTCCTCCGAGATCTTCGTGAGCCTTGCCTCCGTGTAACGCATGGCGGCAGCAGAGTCCCCGTCGACCGACCCGAAGTTCCCCTGACCGTCCACCAGCATGTGGCGGTAGGAGAAGGGCTGCGCCATCTTCACCAGCGTATCGTAGATGGCCGAATCACCGTGAGGATGGTACTTACCCATCACGTCTCCGACAACACGGGCGCTCTTCTTGTAGGGCTTGTCGCTGGTGTTGCCCATCTCCCACATGGCGTAGAGGGTGCGGCGGTGGACCGGCTTTAAGCCGTCTCTCGCGTCAGGGATGGCGCGGCCGATGATCACGCTCATCGCGTAGTCGATGTAGCATGATTTCATCTCCTCTTCGATGTTGATCGGGACAACCTGGTCAGATGTCAAGGTTGTTCACCTCCTTTGCGTGCCGGCGGATGAAGTCCTTCCGGGCATCTACATTCTCACCCATAAGTTTCTCGAATATATCGTTCGCGTAGATCGCGTCCTCGATCTTGACCTGTTTGAGGATCCGGTTCGCCGGGTCCATCGTGGTGCTCCAGAGCTGGCCGGCGTTCATCTCACCAAGACCCTTGTAGCGCTGGATCGAGACGCCCTTCTCGCCCCACTCGGCGGTGATCTCCCGCATCTCCTCCTCGCGGTAGACATACCGCTCCTGTTTGCCCCGGGCGACCCGGAAGAGAGGCGGCTGGGCGATATAGATGTAACCGTGCTCGACGAGCCCCATCATGTAGCGGTAGAAGAACGTGAGAAGGAGCGTCCGGATATGCGCACCGTCGACATCCGCATCGGTCATCAGGATGATCCGGTGGTAGCGGGCCCGCTCCGGGTCGAAACTGTCGCCAATCCCGGTGCCGATAGCCGATATCAACGCCTGAATCTCGGCGTTCTTCAGGCTCTTGTGCTCCGACGCCTTCTCGACGTTTAAGATCTTTCCCCGCAGGGGAAGGATCGCCTGGAACTTTCTGTCCCGCCCCTGTTTCGCGGAACCGCCTGCAGAGTCTCCTTCCACGATATAGATCTCGCTCTTCGCCGGGTCCCGCTCCTGGCAATCGGCGAGTTTCCCGGGGAGGCCGGTCGACTCCAGCGTGCTCTTCCGCCGGGCGAGCTCGCGTGCGTTCCTGGCGGCTTCCCGGGCCCGGGCAGCGGTCATCGCCTTATCCACAATTACCTGAAGGGTTTTGGGGTGCTCTTCGAAGTACTCGGTGAGCGACGAGTACACAAGCGAGTCCACGATGCCCCGGACGTTGCTGTTCCCGAGGCGCATCTTGGTCTGCCCCTCAAACTGCGGGTTGGCCACCCGGGTGCTGATGACGGAGGCGAGTCCCTCCCTGACATCTTCGCCCTTGACCTGGGCGTCGTTGTTCTTGAGGAGGTTGTTTCTGTGGGCGGCGCTGTTGATCGCCCGGGTGAGGGCACTCCGGAACCCCTCGAGGTGGGTGCCGCCTTCCCGGGTGTTCACGCTGTTGACGTAGGTGTAGATTGTCTCTGCGTATGAGTCGTTGTACTGCAGGGCCACCTCGACCTCGACCTTGCTCTCGGGGTCGCGCTTCTGGAAGTAGATGATATCGTCGTGGAGGCTCTCTTTCCCCTCGCCGATGTGGGCGACGAACTGCCTGATGCCGTCCTCGAAACGGTGGGTGACCGAGTCCCCGGTGCGTTCGTCCCGGAGGCTGATCGTAAGGCCGCTGTTTAAGTAGGCAAGCTCGCGGAGCCGGTGGTCCAGCACATCGTAGTCGAACTCGACGGTCTCGAATATCGACCGGTCGGGCTGGAACGTGATCCGGGTCCCCCGGAGCCGCTCGTAGTCGAGCGGCTGCCCGTCCCGGGCACCGTAGCGCTCCTCGTAGCGCATCTCCATCTCATGCTCGGTCTCCGGGTGGCAGGTGAGCGGCTTTGCAACCAGGCCCTGCCGGAACTGCATCGCATAGACGCTGCCGTCCCGGTAGACCGTCGCGTCGAGCCAGCTCGAGAGAGCGTTGACGACCGAGACGCCGACACCGTGCAGGCCGCCGGATACCTGGTAGGTGTTCTTATCGAACTTTCCGCCGGCGTGCAGCACCGTGAGAACGATCTCAAGAGCGCTCTTGCCGTACTGGGGCATGAGGTCGACCGGGATGCCACGGCCGTTATCGTCAACCGAGACCGAGCCGTCCCGGTTGACGACCACCTGGATCAGATCGCAGAACCCGGCGAGAGCCTCGTCTACGGCGTTGTCCACGACCTCGTAGACCAGGTGGTGCAGTCCCCGGGTCTCCGTGCTGCCGATGTACATGGCGGGGCGTTCCCGCACAGGCCTTAAGCCTTCCAGTACCGTGATGTGGGAGGCATCGTAGGTATCAGTCATGTGTGACCTCCGCTGAACGAGCGGCGTCCTGAATCACAGTAAAACTCACAATATATATGGGTTTTATAACCACTTATACTGTATGGCTCTGAGAAATTCATTGTTTTAGGGCTATCCTGTCTGTCCACGGTTTGATACGGTCTCCCCGGGAGCGCGCCCGAAAAGGTCGGGGATCACACCGGATAAGCAGTCTCCGGACGCCCTCCCCTCAGTCGTATTTCCCGGTATCGGCGTCCCGTATGCCAAGCTCGCTATCGACTGCGACCGCGATCCGGTTGAGGAGTCTCTTGATGTCCGCCGCATCCTCCTTGTCCAGGGTGCCCGGCTGGTGCCAGATCACCATCTTGCGGAGACGCTCGATCAGCTCCTCGATCTCGGTTCCCCGGAACTGCTCCGGCACCGTAAGGTCGTTGAGGTGATCGGCGGCGCCGAAGAAGGCTTTCTCGGGGGGCAGGCCGAAGTGCCGTGAAAGCAGCATCAGGTTGACGACGAACCCTCTGCCGAACTCGCTCTTTGCGGGCATAATTACCCTATGCACCGCCGACTGATATGAACGATCCGTTTGCGGTTCCCACCCGGAGACCGGAGGCTTTCGGCGTGGAGGCATGCCCCTCACGGCAAAGGTTGGATCTCGTACTCATCAAGGGCGCAGGTAGATCAGGACCGTGGAGAGCACGATGAAGGCAAGCGTCGCGACAAAGAAGATGCTCTCTCCGGCATGGAGAGTTTTTCTCCCGATGTACAGGCTGGCGTTCGCCCCGTAGCCCCGGCAGAGCATGCTCGTGTAGGTGCGCTCGCCCTGCTCGTAGGACCGGATGAAGATCGTCCCGACCGTGTAGCCGATCTGGCGGAGCCGGTAGCGGTAGGGGAGGGTGCGGTCGAGAGGGTCAAAGCACCGGGTCTCCATCGCGGTCCGTATCCTGCCGAACATATCGGCAAAGACGAAGATGTAGCGGACCATCATCCCGAGCGTGAGGGTGAACTCCCGGGGGAGGCCGAGCCTCCCCGCCGCCTCGATCATGTCCTGCATCCTCGTCGTCGATGAGAGCAGGATGATGAACGATATGCTGACGACGAACTTCACAAGGAGGATTGACGCAAACTGCACCGATTCTGCGTAGACCTCGATCCCGAAGGGCAGGGTCGCAATCGTGTGGAAGACATCGTAGTATGGGTTCTTCACGAATACCTGGAATCCGATCAGGAAGATCCCGAACGGCAGGATGAGCGCGAGCCTCCGGAGGTAGACCGTCGGCGGGAGGCGCGATGCGACCCAGAGGACGACAACGAGAGCAGCGAGGACGGCGCCGAGCTCGTAGACCTTCGTCGAGTACGGCAGGGCTACGATGGCCACGATGGCAGCGAGGGCTATGAGGAGTTTGATCCTTGCGTCCAGCCGGTGGACGACGCTCTCTCTGTAAGCATACTTCTCGATGAAGTAGAGGTCGTCGATCATTCTTGTCTCGTGTAGGCGTCGAGGAACGACTTCTTCGCCCCCTCGTAGGTGTAGGCCATATCGATGGCGACACCGCTCTCCTGCAGCGACCGGATCAGTTTCGGTACGATCGGCACGTCGAGCCGGGTCCGGGCGAGCAGTTCCGGCCGGGTGAAGATCTCCTCGACCGTCCCGGAGGCCACGATGCATCCGTGATCCATCACGTAGATGAAGTCCGCCACCTCCGCCACGAGGTCGACCTGGTGGGTCGAGAAGATCACCGTCATGCCGTACTCCTCGGGCAGCCGGTTGACGAACGCCACGAGGTCGGCGACGCCCTGGGGATCGAGCCCAGCAGTCGGCTCATCGAGCACCAGCACCTGCGGCTCCATCGCGAGAATGCCGGCAATGGCGACCCGTTTCTTCTCGCCGCCCGAGAGGTGGTGCGGCACGCGCTCGCGCAGGTCCTCGATCCCGAGGAGGTGCAGGGCCTCCTCGACACGATGGGCGACCGTCGCCGCGTCGAGGCCGAGGTTGGTCGGACCGAACGCAACGTCCTGCTCCACGGTGGGCGAGAAGATCTGGTCGTCGGAGTTCTGGAAGACGATCCCGACGAACTTGCGGATCTCGCGGACGTTCTCCTTCGTGATAGGCTCGCCCCTGACCAGCACCTCGCCGGACGTGGGCCTGAGTATGCCGTTGAAGTGCTTGAAGAGGGTACTCTTCCCGGCACCGTTCGGCCCGATGACGGCGATGCGAGACTTCCTCTTTGCGATGAAGTTCACGCCCTGCAGGGCGGGAACATTGCCACGGTAGATGTGAGTGAGAGCGCGGGTCTCGACCAGGTGCATAGTAGCAAAAAGTGGGAGTTTTTTGGGTATCTAATTATCGGGCCGTGCGGAGATTTTCGCAACGCCGAATACCAGTACGAGAATAAGAAGCGTACCGAGCACGATCGCAAGCACCTCTCCGGTCTTGTCCAGGCCGGGGATGCTGTAGTCGGGCATGAACGCCTCGTATGAGAAGTCGTTCCCGGTCGTGGCGATTGCCTGCTCCTCCGCGGCGCCGGCAGCCTCTTCATTAAGTTCGCTCCCCATGAAGGGCTTTGCGTCGTGGATGCTGAAGAACGCGCTCTCGAGGCCGTCGGGGCTTCCGGACGCGAGGAACGGCGCGGCAACGGCGATCACGAGAGCGATCGCCACGCCGATGATGACAAACTGTTTCGTCTCCATTACGCGCTCACCCCTCTCGGGTGCTCGAGGATGTCGGGCCGTGCCGATGCGATCAGGTAGAGAGCGACCGCAGTGATACCTCCCTCGATGAAACCGATGACGGCGTGGTATCCCCCCATGAAGGTGAGCCCAATAACGAGCGGGAATGTGCCAGCGATTGCGAGTTCGACCGCACAGAGGATCGCGGAGATGAAGAGCGACGCCCACCCGGCGATGAACGCGGCGGCATACGGGTTCCCTATCACGCCCTTGATGGCGGTGTAGCCGTAGTAGCCGACGAATCCGCCGATGACACCCATATTGATGATATTTGCGCCCATGACGGTGATGCCGCCGTCACCGAAGATGACACCCTGCACGAGGAGCACCAGCGTCAGGACAAAGACCCCTGCAAACGGCGATCCGAGGACGATTGCCGCAAGTGCCGCACCGACCATGTGGCCGCTCGTTCCCCAGGGAATGGGGATGTTCAATGCCTGGATGGCGAAGATGCCGGCGGCGAGCACGGCGACCAGCGGTATCTTCTCTTCTCCCATCGAGCGCCGCGCCCACCGGAGGGCGAGAGCAATGAAGATGAGGGCGATGACCCAGTAGACGAGGGCCTGCCCAATCGGAATAAACGCATCAGGTATATGCATAAAACACCCGAAGAATTGTATTACGTTTAGGTATTAATGTATTACTAAGCGCGAGGGTTGTATCAACCCGTAAGAATCTGACGTACTCCTGATGCGAAAAGTATGCCCATTGCCCTGACCAACGCGGGTTTCAGGGCAAGTTTGCGGATCAGGGTGCCCGGCCGGTCCATATCGCCGTGCTCTACGATCGTCTCGATGAGGTCGGGGTCGTTTAAGGCCCGGCAGAGGCGATCGATCTCCTCGGGCGTCATCCTCTGCCGCATTCTGAGCGCTTTCATACCGATATCGAGTTCTTTCCCGAAGTCTTCCTTCCAGCGCCGTTCGTAGTCCCGGAGGCTCCCGTCATCGAACGTGCCGCGCGCCAGGCAGGCCGCCGCGACCTCAGCGGCGTGTTTTGCCGACCGGATGCCGGTGTAGACCCCGCCCCCCGACGTGGGTTTGGCAAACCCTGCCGCGTCGCCGACGAAGAGCGCCCGGTGGCCGTAGGTCTGCGGCATAATCCCGAGCGGGATGACCCCGCTCGCGAGGTGGAGCGAGTTCCCTCCAAAGCGACCGATGAACCGGTCGAAGTGGTCCTTCGCGTGCTCCCGTGCGCAGAGCCCGACACGGGCCCGGGTCCCCGAGACCGGGATCACCCACCCGAAGAAGTCGGGCGAGGCGTTGGGGTGCAGTTCCACGTAGCGCGGGTCCAGTGCATAGGGCACCTCCGCCTGTATCCCGGCAAGGTAGATCTCCGAACGCCGGAGGCCGAGCATGCGGGCGACGGAACTCCGCGGCCCGTCCGCAGCGATGACGAGGCGGAACGGGATCTCCTCGCGCCCGCGGACACCCCGGGTCTGGAGAGAGGAACCCTGGATGCCCGATACGCTGGTCTTTACGAGGAACTCCGCCCCGGCATCCGCCGCTCTCCGTGCCATCTCGCGGTCGAGGAGGCCCCGGTCCACGACATACGCCTTGGTGACCCGTGCATCGAAGAGGAGTTCTCCGCCGAGACCCGAGACCATGCGGGCGCCGCTCACCTCGTTCTCTACCGATCGCTCTGAGACGCCGCACTCGGCAAACGCGGACGCGGAGAGCAGTCCTGCGCACTGCACGGGGTAGCCGATCGTCCCGTGCTCCTCGATACAGAGCGTCGAAAGCCCCCTCTCCGCACACGCCCGCGCCGCGGCACTCCCGGCGGGGCCCGCGCCCACAACAACAACATCCCAGACCAGATTACCATGCCCCGCACACGTGCATTTCCGGTGCCGGTTGCCTGCCCCGTGCTTGCAGGCCGGCACCCGGTTCCTGAGTAGAGTGGACGTCCGGTGACTTAAAAGGGAGCGGGTGGGGGGTCGAGTCGTAAGCGAGCATGTCCCTCTCGAAGATCTTTGGTCTTCTCATGCTCACTTCGCTTGCACTCTCAGACTGCCTGATGGTGTTCGAAATCCAGGTAGAACCCCCGGCATTCTTCGAGACCTCGCAAGCTCTGGCACGGATTTCAGGAGGTATCGCCACGCACTGCCCCCGCCCCCGGGGGCGGGGGAGGAGGCCGGAGGCCGGGCGGGGTGGGGTGACAAGTGCGGAACTCTGAGGGTCGGAGACAGGGGAGGGGGATGTTCCCCCCTCCCCGTCAGCCCCTCCCCCAATCGCGATATCCACTGGAAATCCGTGTGTGGGTTTATAGCGTCCTGAGGAACGGCGGGCGCGATATCCAAATCCCCCAAACCCCCTCCCCGCCCCCGCGCCCCCGTCCCCATAGCTGCGTATTTGACGGATCATCCCCCAACTAGTACGAAATGCCTGATATACGGGAGTTCAAGTGGAAGCAATGCCTGGTCGTGCGCGCCGACGTCAAGATGAGTTGCGGCAAGAAGTGCGCACAGATCGCCCACGCCGCCATCGGGGCCTACGAGAAGGCCGACAAGATCGCGCGGAAGGCCTGGCTTGACGAGGGACAGAAGAAGGTGGTGCTGAAGGCATCGACCGAGCGGCAGCTCTTTGAACTCAAGACGATTGCAGAGCGGGCGGGCATCCCCGCATCGATCATCCAGGACGCCGGGATGACCGAGATCCCGCCGGGAACCGTGACCGCGCTCGGTCTCGGGCCCGCCCGTGCCGAAGACCTCGACCGGATCACCGGCGACCTCTCCCTGCTATGATGCCCTCGCCCTATCCCCTCGAAGAGGAACTGGGGATGCGCTACTACGCCTCCGATGCCCCCGGCATCGGCGGGCGGCTCCGCTCAAGTCACGAGGACTTCGTCGTCGAAGAGCTGCCGCTCCCGATCAGCGATCCCGATGGGCCGTACCTGATCTGCCGGCTCACCAAGACGAACTGGGAACTCCAGCGGGCGGTCAAGGAGATTGCAAAGCGGCTCGGCATCAGCCACCGGCGGATCGCCTGGGCGGGGACCAAGGACAAGAACGCGGTGACCACCCAGTTCATATCGATCTACGACGTCTCGCCCGAAGCGGTCGGGCAGGTGCATCTTGCGGATATCACGCTCGAGGTCGTCGGGCGGTCGCAGCACTCGCTCGTCCTCGGGGGCCTCGCAGGCAACCGGTTCGATATCACCATCCGGGACTGCATCGCAGAGGATCTCCCGGCGCGGGTGCAGGCGGCGACGGAGGTCGCGTCCGTCGGGATACCGAACTACTACGGGCTGCAGCGGTTCGGCGTCGTCCGGCCGGTCACCCACGTCGTCGGCGAGAGCATCCTCAAGGGCGATTACGAGGGCGCCGTGGCCACGTATGTCGGCCGGTCATACCCCCGGGAATCGGAGGTTGCGCAACAGGCCCGGACTCACTTCGCAAAGACCCGGGATGCACGGGCGGGGCTCGCCGCCCTCCCCGTCCAGATGACCTACGAGCGGGCGATGTTGAACCACCTCGTTGCGAACCCCGGCGACTATGCCGGTGCGCTTCAGGCGCTCCCCCCGAAGCTCCTCTCGCTTCTCGTGAGCGCGTTCCAGTCGTATCTCTTCAACAGCGCGCTCTCCTCCCGTATAGAAGCCGGCCTTTCGCTGACCGAGCCCGAGGTCGGCGACCGGCTGCTCTTTGCAAACGGCCGTGAAGACATCGTCTCCGCGCGGAACCGCCAGGCGGCCCTGCTGCAGATCCGTCGCGGCCGGTGCCGGATCGCTCTCTTCATCCCGGGCTCGGAACCGATAGTGTCGCACGGGCCGATGGATGAGATCCTGCAGGACTTGATGCAGAAATCGGGGATCGACACCGGGAATTTCGAGCGCGCCTCCCGGTTCGTCTCGACAAAGTTCGCCGGGGTCCTCCGGCCGATCAGCCTCACCACCGACGTGGAGGCGGATGTGGTCGATGCGAGCGTCAGGCTCAGGTTTACGCTCCCTCCCGGCCACTACGCGACGACGGTCTGTCGGGAGTACATGAAGGCGGACCCCTATATGATGATCTAGCCCAAAAAATTAATTTCCGGGAGCGGGACTGTAGAGCACGTCCCACTCCGTGACCAGGTTGCTCCCGCACATGAAGTGGCGTTTCAAGGAGAGCCGGAACATCTCTTCTTCGGTCTCGATATGCATGCCCCCGACGAGGGACGGGGTATCGGCACCGCCGACGATAAACGGCAGGTGGATCAGGCGTATCTCATCCACGAGACGGTGGTTTAACATGGACCAGTTCAGCGTCGGTCCACCCTCGATCATCATCCGGCAGACGCCGTAATCTCTTTTGAGGACCCGCATCAGTTCCGGCAGATCGACCTGGCTCGCTCCCGCGACAACGACATCGACGCCGCCTGCCCGGAGCCGCGCAACCTTCTCCGGCGGTGCAGCCTCGCTGACGGCGATGATCGTCCGGGCGTCCGACCCGAGGACGTTTGAATCCGGCGGGATATCCCCCCGGCTGTTCGGAATGACACGGAGCGGGCTTTTCCCCTCTACCAGCCGGACCGTCAGGAAGGAATTGTCGATCCTGATGGTGTTTGCTCCGACCATGATGGCGTCGTATTCCGCCCGGGTCTGGTGAAGGAGGAGTTCGGTTTCGGGGGCCATATACTTCATGAGAATCTTGCTGGAGGCCCCGCGCTTCAGGGTAAGCTTCCCGTCGACGGTGATCTCCGACATCATGAGCACGTGCGGCCTATCGTGATCTGGCATTGGTCTTCGTTCCCGGTGATCTATCTGGTGGGAGCGTTTATGAATCTGGTGATTCTGGAGCGTATGCACTCTTCCAGGTGAGGTGTTGCGGCCCCGTCCGCCAGAGCAAAGGTTAAACCCCTTCCGGGCTGATAAATTATGCGATGAATATAACCTCTCTGCGGCCGAAATTCATCAAACATACGGAGCCAATAGCGTCGTTTTTCATACGCCTGGGCGTTACGCCGAACCAGGTCTCGGCACTCTCCGTGCTCTTCGGCTTTTCGTGCGCACTTGCCTTTGCCCAGCGCTACTTCCTCGCGGGCAGCCTGCTCCTGGTCGTCTCGGCGATCCTCGACCTGGTGGACGGCAATGTCGCCCGGAAGAACCATACCGAGAGCAAGTTCGGGGCCGTCTTCGACTGGGTCGCCGACAAATACGTCGATGCGGCGATCATCCTCGGCGTCGGGTTCTCCGGCATCCCTATCGTCAGCCACCTCATAAACGTCCCGCCCATCGCCGATTTCGGCGTCGTGGGACTGGCGCTCGCCGGATCCCTGATCAATACCTTCATCAAGCCGGTCACGTATGCGGAGATCGGCTATTCCGAGAGGATCGCCGGGAAGATCGAGGATCCCCTCGAGGGAGTCGGCTTCTTCGGCAGGCCCGAGACGATCCTCGCGCTGGTGCTCGGCGGCGTGACCGGCTACCTCTGGGTTGCGGTGCTCCTCATCGCGGTCTGCACGAACCTCTCTGCGGTTCAGCGGATCTTCTACCTCTACCGGCAGTACTCCTGAACGGAGACCGTCCTTCCATTTTTCATTCTTTGGCCGTGCAGCGGCAGCGTAGCCCTTGCGGGAAAAGAGCATGCCGGGATCGTCGGCCGGGCCGGATCCGGCAGGCGCTCGCGCTTTGAGGCCATGCGGGTGGTCGGGGCGGGCCGCCCTGCGGGGATCGCAGGACCCGATCGGGATCCTCGCCAGAAGGGGTTCAGGGCCCGGCTTTCGGCCGGACAATCCGCTCCACCTCGCCGCGGTAGAGCCGGTAGAGGCTGTCGGCGAGGTTACCCAGTTCGGGGAGGATCATGAAGAGAGCATAGGCGAGGACCACGAGGAATACGAGTGCTCCGAGTTCGGCCATAACGTTGTGCGCCCAGAAGAAACTCTCGTACCCGAGCTCGCCGTTCCCGGCGATCGTGGAGAGGTAAGGGAACCACTGCTCGGTGTACGCCGTGATCACGAAGACGTTTCTGACGATGTTTAAGATATAGATCGTCGGGAAGACCAGGAGGAGGCCGGCGATCTTCTGCCGCGTCGTCGACTGCACGCCCCAGGCAACCCCGAGCATGATCGCGATACTCTGGATGCCGGTGCAGGCAAGGATGATCTCGGTCTGGAACCCGTTGCGCTCCATCAGGTTCCAGGCACTGAAGTGCACGGGATACCCGACTGCCGCGAGTGCCGCGGCGGTCTGATCTGCGACTGCTGCAATCAGCCAGTCCCCGAGTGCGGGTATGTAGCCGAAGGGCGCAAAGATCAGGAACGCCACGGCCGCTATAGTCGAGAGCTGCATCACCCGGGGATCGTCGCGGAGCAGGTACTTTGCGGTGATATAGAGGAAAGGAACCGAGAGCACGGCTATCGCGGGGTACATGAAATTGTTGAGGGAGAAGTAGTACGGGAGCTCGAGAAAGAGATATCCGACGATGCTTGCCCACCCGCCGATGGCAAAGTACTTCCGGAACCGCCCGGGGATAAGGAAGACGAGAAAGCAGATGCAGGAGATCAGCACCAGATAATCCTTCATCCTTTACCTTTCGGCGTATCTGACATTAAAGCATTTGTGCGCCCGATCCGACCGAGTCTCCGGTGGTGCAGTCCCGGCCACCCGACTGACCAAGGGTTAATTTTGATCGGCACACCATTTATTATAATGATGTTCTGTCCGCAGTGCAAAGGCCTGATGATATCGTCTGGTGGTCAGATGAAATGCAAAAAATGTGGCTATATCAGGGAGATCAACGACCTCGACCGGTTGAAGAAGACAGACAAGCGCGTGGAGAAGGAGATCACCATCGTCGACGAAGAGGACACGATTGCAACCCTCCCGACCGCGACCGTCAAATGCTCGGAGTGCGAATGCACAACGGCATACTGGTGGCTGCGACAGTTGCGGGCAGCAGATGAGAGCGAAGTCAGGTTCTACCGTTGCACCGCCTGCGGCAAGACGTGGCGCGAGTACGATTAAGCAGATCCGTATCCTCCGTTGCCCCTCCGGGGCCTCTTCTTCCTTCTGATTGGGTTTGTAGGTCTATCGGCCGGTATCCTTCATTCGCCCCGCCGCGTCCACGCTCTCTGTTCCTGTGAGGGCATTTCCGGGTGGTCAACTCTGCAGATGCGAGCGCCCCCACAACCAGGGGGGGTGCAGGGTATCTTGTATGCTCTCTGCCGGAATGCCCTGTTTCGTGGTGAAGCGTGCCGTGCGAAAGGCTGAGGCAGTCCGTCAGAAGACAGGCAACCCGATTGAATGAAGTGCCGCATCCAATGTCCGCTCATATACGACGGGCAAGGAGACCCCCGGTTTCAACCGGGGGAGGAATTGCCCGCATCAAGCCCCGTACACTTTCGCCCCGCGGGGGTTACCTTATAGACAGATGAGTCCCAAAGATAAGAGATAATGGCACTGCGAGTCGTCAGCAACTATCTGCGCCTTCCCCAGAAGACGTTCTGGATCCTCGACACGCTCGCGTACCATGCTAAAAGCATGTACAATGTAGGACTGTACAACGTCCGGCAGCACTATGCGACGCACCGGGAGAACCGTCAGATCCTTCTGGGCCTCCGGCCGGATCTCACCTCGGGGGTTGACATCCTGGTCGGATCCTACCTTCCCTACACCCGGAAGAAGGACTTCCCCTACAAAGAGTGCAGCACCTACGTGCAGTCAAAGCCGAACGAAAACTACGGATTGCTGCACAGCGATACCGCTCAGCAGACCCTCAAGTCCGTTGAAGAGGCGTACA
>DASQ01000109.1 GCA_002503885.1 Methanoculleus marisnigri
CTGCTGCCACCGACCAATGTCGGCGGGGATCGAGGCTGGAGGTTGGTGGGTGAGCTCAGAGACAACGTGTTACTTCAACGAACAGCAGTCATAAGTGCGGCGGGGTGAAGCCGGTTTTCGAAATTAACCTGACGCCGATGAGACAAGACCAAACCCCCCAGCCCCATCTACCAGTACCTTTATCCCAATATTGCCCGTGCTCATGGTGATGAACCCTAATAGCGCACCAAAAATGAACGAACTAATAATTGCTGCCCACGTAATAGGCTCCATGGTGAACAGTTGACCATTCGGGACTTAATTTTTGAGATCTACCTCATTTGAAGCTGTGCGTCAGTCTCAGAATTTAGTGCCTCCTGGTAATTTTGCCGGGCGATTTAATTCATATAGTGACTTACCTAAATTATAAGCCTAGGGCAACTTACACAACGCAAATCGGCCAAATTAACCCTCTTTCGTAATCTTCATCAGTGGCAGCACCCTACCGCACGCTATTCCTTTGTCCCTTTACGCAATTATTTGGTGACCTAAGAGATGGAATATGAAATGTGACAGTTCTTTCTCTTCTTGTCAGTGCACAACTCGTTCTTGTGATTCTTGTGAATGATATAATTATGGTTCTATTTTGACGAGGGGTGTCTTGCACTGCCATTTCCTGTTGATATCACTTTTCCTGTCTTCGCTGATCCGATAGAGGCTCGAAAGAGTACTGTGAAACAGTGGCCGCAAACCCTCTTCCCGTCGATCGATCTCAAACTGGCAGAGTACTCTCCACATCTGTCACATTGATGCTTTCCAACGTGCACTGCGTAATCTGAAAAACATCTAAAACAATAGTATGCTTCGCAAACTTCACAAAACACCAATGTTTCATAGAACTCCCCGCATCCATTGCACTGGTGCTTCGAGCCATGGAGATCATATCGCGTTTGACATATTGTACAACAGCGAGCATTACATACGGGGCAAAACGAAGTTTGCTGATGGTATGTTTGGCAGATGTCGCACAGATGATCAGTATTGTGGAGATCGTATTTGTCCATGCAGTTCTTGCAGTAAGAACCACCGCATGTTTCACATTGCTCAAGTCTTGGATAGTGTCCTTTGCAGATCGGGCATTGCTGAGGGGTCGCTCCAGAAATGCCCATTGGTTGGAAATCCGCATGGTTCAGAGTGCTTTCATACGTGTTCGGGTTAAATTGAGCAGTATCTTGAGTCCGATCTTGGATGCGGCTTCTCTCCGTGTATCGTACCTCTGGGGAAGGATCGGAAGGGGGTGTCCCCCTCGCGGTAGGGTCGTTTTGGGATAACCCCCTGCAGAAAATGCGGTGATAAACTAATTTCAGGATATCTGACAGGACCATTATTCTAATAGATCGCAAGGGGGGAGATATACTTTGTTAAAAGAGATTGTGGTCAACAATGAACGAACTACCAAAAATTCTGAGCGAAAACGTAGCGAATCGCATCATATGCAACACTCACTTACAATCTTCTGTAATCTGGGTTGAGTATGTTCATCGTTCAGGTGCTTCAGGGCCACCAGAAAATTTAACCACTTCAGGTGTTCGATTCACTACAAATTAGTGCTCGGATCGCCCGTAGGCATCTCCCCCCCGGGGCGCCACAAGGCCCCGGCCGAACCGCCCTTCGACCCGGCCACCCCCCCACCCCCCTCCCGTCGGAGCTCTTTTCACCAGATCCGACCCATATTTATACATGGCCTCGTACGTCCACCGGATAGAGGTACAATACTCCCGCGATCCACGGCTACAGACGCGTACCGAGAGGTTCCGCTCGCTGGGCTTCCCCCTGCGCGAGCTGCATCTCGTCGATGTCTATACCATAGCGACCTCCAGGAGGGACTTTTCCCCTGACGAGCTCTCGCAGATCGGTGCGCAGCTCAGCAACCCCGTTGTCCAGCATTACTCCGTAGACCGGCCGACGGAAGCCACCTTTGATTATTCAATCGAGGTCGGGTTCCTGCCCGGGGTCACCGACAACGCCGGGACGACGGCAAAGCAGACCCTCGAGGACTACTTCGGGTTCCGGTTCGGCGAGGGGGAGGCGGTCTTCTCATCGCAGCTCTACCTCGCGAGCGGCGACCTGACCCCCGAAGCCCTGCAGAGGCTTACAACGGCTCTTGCAAACCCGCTCGTCAACCGCGTCCACGTCAAGAGCCGCGAGGAGTATGGCGAGAGGGGAATGGACCCGATCGCGCCCTTTGTCAGCCTCCACGAGCTGCAGGCGGCCGGGGCCGTGGACCTCGATCTCTCCGACGCGGACCTCGCACGTATCGGGAAAGAGGGGATCGTCGACCCCGAGACAGAGGAGCGGAGGGGGCCGCTTGCCCTCGACCTCGCCCAGCTCCACGCGATACGGGACTACTTCCGGAGGCTCGGGCGGAGGCCGACGGACGTCGAGCTCGAGTCGCTCGCCCAGACCTGGAGCGAGCACTGCAAGCACACGATCTTTGCATCGGCCATGGATGACGACGTCCCGCGAGGGCTTTATAAGTCGTGCATCCAGGCCGCCACCAACACGATCCGCAAGGAGAAAGGAGATGACGACATCTGCGTCTCGGTCTTCACCGACAACTCCGGCGCCATCATCTTCGACGACGAGCATCTCGTGACCTGCAAGGTCGAGACGCACAACTCCCCCTCGGCACTCGACCCCTTCGGCGGGGCCCTCACCGGCATCGTCGGGGTGAACCGCGACACGATCGGGTTCGGCCTCGGGGCCAAACCCTGCATCAACGTCTACGGCTACTGCGTCGGGGACCCCGAGACCGAACCGGCCCTCTTCCGCGGGAAGAACCGGGAAAACCCCATCCTCTCCCCCCAGAGGATCTTCGAAGGCGTGGTCCGCGGCGTGGGCGTCGGAGGCAACTGCTCCGGCATCCCGACACCGCAGGGGTGGTGCTACTTCCACGACCGCTACGTGGGTAAGCCCCTCGTCTTTGCGGGCACGGTCGGCGTGATGCCGCGCTTCCGTAACGGAAAACCGCTCCACGAGAAGCAGGCCCTCCCGGGCGACCTCGTCGTCATGGTCGGCGGCAGGGTCGGCAAGGACGGGATCCACGGGGCCACCTTCTCCTCGGAGGCTCTCGACCCGGCCAGCCCGGTGACCGCGGTCCAGATCGGCGACCCGATCACGCAGAAGAAGTTCTCCGACGTCATCGTCAAGGAGGCCCGCGACCTCGACCTCTACCGGAGCATCACCGACAACGGGGCGGGAGGGCTCTCCTGCTCCGTCGCGGAGATGGCGAAGGAGTCGGGCGGGTGCCACGTCCTCCTCGACCGCGTGCCGCTGAAGTATCCCGGCATGGCGCCGTGGGAGATCTGGATCTCCGAGTCGCAGGAGCGGATGACGCTTGCCGTCCCCGAGGAGAAGGCAGACGCGTTCATGGACCTGATGAAGAAGAGGGAGGTCGAGGCTACCGTGATCGGGACGTTCACGGATACCGGCAGGTGCGTCGTGGAGTACAACGGCGCCACGGTCATGGATATCGACCTCGATTTCCTCCACGACGGCTTACCGAAGAAGCATCTCGTGACGAAGCCCGTGGAGACGACCTATCCCGAGCCCGATTTCACGTGCCCTGAGAGGCTCGACGACCTCCTCCTTGCCATGCTCAGGAGGAAGAACATCTGCTCAAAAGAGTTCATCTCGACGCAGTACGACCATACCGTTCAGGGAGGGCATGTCCTCGGGCCCGTGCAGGGGAGCGGGCGGGTCCAGGCCCCGGCCACGCTCACAAAAGTCGTGCCCGGCTCGGTGAAGGGCGTGGGGCTCTCGCAGGGCCTCTTCCCGTCATACACGGAACTCGACCCCTACCGCATGGCGGTTGCCGCGATCGACACGGCGATCCGGGGCCTGGTTGCGATAGGCGTCCCGCTGGAGACGATCGCGCTCCTCGACAACTTCTGCTGGTGCTCCTCCGACGAGCCCGGGCGGCTCTGGCAGCTCAAGCGCGCTGCGTTCGGGTGCCGTGACGGTGCGGTTGCGTTTAGAACACCGTTCATATCAGGCAAAGACAGCATGTTCAACGACTTCTCCGGGTTCGACGCGGAATCGAACCCCGTGAAGGTATCCGCACTCCCGACGCTCCTCATCTCCTCGATAGGCGTCCACCCCGATGTCGCCGCCGCGGTATCGATGGATGCGAAGTTCGACGGCGACCTCGTCTACGTCGTGGGGGAGACCGGAGAGGAGTTAGGTGGGTCGGAGTACAACGCGCTCCTCGGCATCCAGGGAGGTGCGGTCCCGTCCCTCGAAATCGAGACGGCAAAGGTGCGATATGGCAGGATGACCGATGCCATCGAGAAAAAACTCGTCGCCTCCGCCTTCCCGGTGACCCACGGAGGGCTCCTCGTCGCCCTTGCAAAGGTCGCGATCGCCGGGGGAGTCGGGATGGAGATCGCCATACCCGATAAGGTGTCCCCGGACCGCTACCTCTTCTCGGAGTCGCTCGGACGGTTCGTCGTCACGATCGCCCCCTCCGACCGGGAGGCGTTCGAGGAGATCTTCGGCACCGACGCACACCTCCTCGGCCGCGTCGACGGCACGGTCTTCCGGGTATCGGCAGGAAAAACTCTCATCGAACAGCCGGTCACGGCGATGGAGGCTGCATATAAAGCGCCTTTTGGAGGGTACTGAAATGGCTCGCGCAAACAGTGCCAGAGCCCTCATCATGAGCGGCTACGGGATCAACTCCGAGATGGAGACGCAGGAAGCCCTGCTGCGGGCCGGCATGGCGTCTGATATCGTCCACATCAACGACCTCATCGCGGGGGAGAGGGCCCTCTCCGACTACCGGCTGATGGTCTTTCCCGGTGGATTCTCCTACGGCGATGACACCGGCGCCGGCAACGCCTACGCGAACCGCGTCCGAAACAACCTCTGGAGCGACGTAAAAGAGTTCCTCGCGGGAGATAACCTCGTCCTCGGGATCTGCAACGGGTTCCAGATCCTCGCCAATCTCGGCCTCGTCCCGGCGTTCGACCGGGACTATCCCCGCGACATCGCCCTGATGCCGAACAAGAAAGGTGTGCTGGAGTGCCGTTTCGTCACGCTGAAGCCTGCGGCAGACAACCTCTGGACGAGGGGTATTTCGCACCTCTACTGCCCGGTATCCCACGGCGAAGGGAATTTCTCCTGTTCGGAAGAGACCCTAAAGCACATCGAGCGCGAGAATATGGTTGCTTTCCGGTACTGCCGGGACGATCTCTCCCCCGCGGGAGGGGAGTATCCCTACAACCCCAACGGCTCGCTCGCGGATATCGCCGGGATAACCTCGGCGGACGGCAAGGTTCTCGGGCTGATGCCGCACCCCGAGCGGGCCATGGAGTTCGTGAACCTCTACGACTGGCCGACCCAGAAAGAGCGGCTGAAGCGCGAGGGAAAACCCTTGCCCCTCGAATCGATGAATATGCAACTCTTCCGGAATATCGTCGCGTACTTCGGGGAATAACCCGACCGAAGTATTATAGAAGAGATTACCCTTTTCGAGAGGGGGAGGCGTGCCGGGAACCGGCAGCCTCTAAAGAGTCGTGGGCTCCACTGCGGCGGGAGCCCGTTTCCTCCGTCCCGGTCTCTCCTCACACCGAGAACAACTGCCCGAGTTCCACCTTCTGCCAGTCGCGGTCCACGACCTTCATCCAGAGGGTACGGGTCTCCGGGACAAAGACCACCTGGTGATCCGAGGAGTACGCCATACCTTCGAGCATGCTGTGCCGGAAGGTCGCACCCCCGTCCTGGATGAGCACATCGCGGATAGCAACCATCCGCTCCCCGTCGATCGATCCCCGGTTCTCTTCGGCGAGGCGGAGGAGGCTGGCATACCGCGTGGCCGAGTGCTCCGCCGGGGGCGCCGCAAGCCGCCACGACGGGTCCACGAAGTGGTTCGCGGCCGCGATCACGCCCGGGCCCTCGCGGCGCTTGATATCGTAGACGGTCTCCTCGTAGGAGTAGGCCCGGTCCGGTCCGGCCGCGTTCACGATCCATGCGCAGTCCGCGCGAGTGGTCATGATCCCGGCATCGAGCCCTTCCATGTCGGAGTAGTCGAGCATCAGACGGAAGAACTCCCCGACCAGGTCGGGCCTGCCGGCGATCTCAAGGGTACTGCCGGAGTCCGCCGCGTTATCGTCGGCGATGAAGAGCCCTGCGCTGTTCATCAGGGTCTCGGGGCGTGCCCCTGCCGGGCCGAAGGTCGCGACACCGTTGCTCCCGTCGGTCGGGTTGTAGACCGCGAGGGTGTAGTAGGGGTAGAAGACCGAGAAGACGTCAGGCAGGTCGCAGTTCCGGGAGAGGACCACCGAACCGTCCGGGGTGTAGTTGCCCCATACCGCCACAAAAGAGCACCCCGCCTTCGCACCGTAGGTCACCAGGTAGACGATCGGTCCCTCGTAGAGGACATCGACCTCCTCTGCGGAAAGACCGGACGTCTCCGCGATGCCTGCCCGGATCTCCTTCATGCGCTTCGACTGAAGCGCCGTTGCCGTCCGGGCGAACTCGCCGACTTCTGCCCCGGTGTACCCCGATGCCGTGAAATGGGTGCGGAGCATCGCGTACTCGGCCTGAAGTTCGTCTTTCATCAGGGCGCCGTACTGCCGCCCCATCTCCCGGTAGGTGCCGGAGAGGACCACGACGTGATACGATCCTGCCTCGTAGCGCGTGCCGTTGCCGAACACGGCAACCTGCGTGGGTCCGGTATCGGCAGCCCCCGCATTCTCCGAAGAGAGGACGACCGCCGTCGCGGGAACCACGAGCGCCAGTGCAATAAGGAGGTAGAGTAGTTTCACGAAGAAGCATCTTTGCCGGGATGGATAAATCTGCTGAAATAAGTCGTATGCGCCTGTTTTTCAAGTTGCGAGCAGTCCGACCGCTGTACCAACTCTCATATCCCGGCACAGCATAACAACTATATTATCCTCCCGGGAGAATATCCCGGCCGGAACACCACTCAAACGGAGGAGTCACCACGAAGATCAGGGTCGCCCGCTGTTTTGCAGAAGAGAGCGCCGATACACCGGCGGTCCTGGAGGTCGAGGTGGACCAGGGGGACGTCCCTTCCGCAGACGAAATCCTGACGTTTGCCTCCATTCACGGCGACTTCGTCTGTATCTCCGACCGCATCTTCCGCCGGTTCGAGATCATCCTCCCCCCGGAGAGCCGCCTCGAGGTCCTCAAAGACGCGCTTCTTGAGGTCGTGCACCTCGAGCGTGAAGGCTCCGGGGGCGGGGGGCTCCATCCCTACGAGGTCGAAGACTTCATCGATGCGCTCGAGCGGACGCGGCAGAAGTTACTGGGCGACGCCCCTTGATACCCCGCTCCGGCAGGGCCCGGCCTGACCGGAGGGTCGTCGCCGGCACCTCGGGCATGCCGTGCAGCACCGGTGCCGTCCACCCTCACCGTTCGTTCATCTTTTTGCCCGGGACCGCGAACCTGTAGATCGAGTGGCAGAAGAAACGAGAGCGGCGCCCGGACCCGGTGGGCTTGCCGTCAACACCATCCATACCATGGACTGCATCCGGGGCATGCAGCGCCTCCCGGAGGGCTCGGTCGACGTCATCGTCACGTCGCCGCCGTACAATATCGGGAAGGATTACAACTCCTACAACGACCGGCAGCCCCGGGAAGACTACCTTGACTGGATCGGGGAGGTCGCCGCCGGAGCGGCGCGTGTCCTCGCCGACGACGGCTCGTTCTTCCTCAACATCGGCGGCAAACCCCGGGACCCCTGGATACCCTTCGACGTTCTCCAGCGGTTCCGCCCTCACTTCGAGCTGCAGAACGTCATCCACTGGGTCAAGTCGATCGCAATCGAAAAGGAGGACGTGGGCAGTTACGAGAATATCGCCGGAGACATCGCCGTCGGCCACTACCAGCCGGTGAACAGTTCCCGTTACCTGAGCCAGTGCCACGAGCATATCTTCCACTTCACGAAGAAGGGCGAGGTGGCGCTCGACAAGCTGGGTATCGGCGTGCCCTATCAGGACAAGAGCAACATCGGGCGGTGGAAGGCGGCGGAGCGCGACCTCAGGGACCGGGGGAACACCTGGTTCATCCCCTACCGGACCATACGCTCCTCCCGACCCCATCCGACCAGTTTCCCGGAGAAACTCCCCGAGATGTGCATCCGGCTCCACGGCTGCCGGCCCGGGACGCTGGTTCTCGACCCCTTCATGGGCATCGGGAGCACGGCGCTTGCGGCCCTCGCCCTCGGCGCGGACTACATCGGGTTTGAGATCGACCCGGACTACAGGGCAATTGCAGAGGCCCGGATCGCCGAAGCATGCCGCGAAAAAGAACAGACCTGACGGATATTATATCCCAAAACCCAAAACGAGAGACTGATGGATACCCTCGTCCCCTTCGCCGTTGCCCTCGTGGTGATCACCGTCGCATCGCTCAGGTATCACCTCCCCCCGTTCCTCACCCTGGTCGGGACATCCGTGCTCTTCGGCCTCCTTGCCGGCATGCCGGTGGAGACGCTCATGCCGGCGATCACGGGTGGTGCCGGGAGGATCTTCTCCATCCTCGGGATCGTCATCTTCTGCGGGGTCGGCATTGCCCAGGTCCTCCGTGAGAGCGGCCGGATAGCGGATATCGTCGCCGATATCCGGGGGCTGGTGCGCCGCCCCCTCGGCACGGCGGGAGCGGCCGGCTACCTCCTCTCCGTCCCGCTGATGTGCGGCATCACCTCGTTCGTCATCCTCGCCCCCATTCTCACCCACCTGCGCCCCGACCCGCAGGCATCAAAAATCCTCCTCTACTCCGCCGGCGTCGCCGGGATGATATCCTACGTGCTCCTCTATCCCGCCCCCGTGGTTTACGCCACCGTGACGGCGCTCGAGATCTTCTCCGGTGAGCCCTGGACTATCGATCTCGTCGCCCTCCCGGTCTCTCTCCTTCTCCTCGCCGGGTTCCTCCTCGTCCTCCGGGCCCGCACGCTGCCGGAGGCGCCGCCTGCAGAACCCGCTCCTCCTGCGGGCGGCCGAAATCTGCGTGCCTGGCTGCCGTTCCTCGTCATCCTGCTCATGCTCGCGATCGGGTCTCTGGTCCCCCCGCTCCACGCTCTTGCGAACATCAACCTGGCGCTCCTCGCCGGACTCTTTGCCGCTCTTGCCACCGTTTCGGACGACACCCGACAGAAGGCCCTTGCCCGGGGGACAAAGAACGCCGGGATCATCATCTTCGACCTCGCCGGTGCCGGGGCGTTCGGCGGCGTCATCGCCGCAAGCGCGTTCCCTGCAGACGTGACTGCGCTGGTCCTGGGCTTTCTTCCCATCACGCTCCTCCCGTTCGTCATCGCCGCCCTGGTGCAGGCGGCACAGGGGTCACGGGTCGTTACCGCAACCGTCACCGCCACGATCCTCGCCACGATCCCGGCCGTTGCGGCGATCGACCCGCTCGCCCTGGTGCTCATGATCTCCGCGGGGGCGTTCATGTTCTCCTACGTGAGCGACCCCTTCTTCTGGCTGCTCAAACGGACGACCGGCGACGACTTCTCCGCGGTGGTGCGGAACTACACCCTGCCGCTCTCGGCGGCAGGCCTCGTCACGCTCGCGGTTGCGCTGGTGATTCAGGCAGGTCTATAAGGCGTTTTTGTGCCGCGTCCCACTGGTATTCCTCAAAATCTCTGCCCCGGCCATGCATATTATATAACACGGGCGGTATGTAGTCCCTGCCAGAGGGAGAATGATGGATATTAAGTACGTATCGACGACATGCCCGTACTGCGGCACCGGGTGCGGGTTCAACCTTGTTGTCCGGGACGGCAAGGTCTTTGACGTGGCGCACTGGCAGCGCGCCCCCGTCAACGGGGGCAAACTCTGCCCGAAAGGACGCTACGCGCACGAATTCGTGAACAGTCCCGACCGCCTCACAAAGCCGCTCATCAAGAAGGACGGCAAGTTTGTCGAGGCGACCTGGGACGAGGCCTACGACCTGATCGCGGAGAAGTTCAGGTCCTACAAACCCGACGAGATAGCCTGCCTCTCCTCCGCCCGGACATCGAACGAGGAGAACTACCTGATGCAGAAGTTTGCGCGGGTGGCGCTCAAGACCCCGCATGTCGACCATTGCGCCCGGCTCTGCCACTCATCCACCGTCGCGGGCCTCGCGGCGGTCTTCGGGTCCGGCGCGATGACCAACTCGATCATGGACATTAGCGAGTCGAAATGCGTCTTCGTCCTCGGGTCCAACACCTTCGAGCAGCACCCGCTGATCGCGCGAAGCATCATCCGTGCGAGGGAGGGCGGCGCAAAGGTGGTCGTGGCCGACCCGCGCAACACCCCGACCGCAAAGCAGGCCGACCTCTACATGCCGTTCGTCTCCGGGACCGACGTCGCTATCTTAAACGGCCTGATGCAGGAGATCATCAAAAACGGCTGGGAGGATAAGGAGTTCATCGCGAACCGGACGAAGGACTTCGAGAAACTCAAGGAAGTAGTCATGAAGGATACCTACAGCCTTGAAAACGTCTCGAAGACATCCGGCATCCCGGTCGAGAGTCTCAGGACCGCCGCCGAGTGGATCGCAAAGGCCGATGCTGCCGCGCTCATCTACTCGATGGGCATCACCCAGCACACCGTCGGCGTGGACAACGTCAAATCGACAGCCAACCTGATGATGCTCACCGGCAACCTGGGCAAGCCCGGCAGCGGCGTGAACCCGCTCCGTGGCCAGAACAACGTGCAGGGCGCCTGCGATATGGGAGCCCTCCCGAACGTCTACTCCGGTTACCAGAAGGTCACCGACGAGGCGGCCCAAAAGAAGATGAAGGAGATGTGGGGCGTCGACAAGATCGCCGAGGGCAGGGTCGGTTACACCGTCACCGAGATGGTCAACCTCCTCGCCGACAGGCCCGGCAAGCTCAAGTGCATGTTCATCATGGGCGAGAACCCGATGCTCTCCGACCCGGATCTCCACCACGTCGAGGAAGGGCTCAGGAACCTCGAGTTCCTGGTCGTGCAGGACATCTTCATGACCGAGACCTCCCGGCTTGCCGACGTCGTTCTGCCTGCGGCATGCTACGCGGAGAAGGACGGCACCCAGACGAACACCGAGCGGCGCGTCCAGCGCTGGAAGAAGGCCCAGGACCCACCGGGCGAGGCGAAGCCCGACTGGCAGATCCTCTGCGAGCTCGGGAGCCGGATGGGCTACCCGGAGCAGTTCGCATTCAACAGCCCAGAAGAAGTCTTCAACGAAGTCGCCGCCGTCACCCCGTCCTACCACGGTATATCCTACGGCCGCCTCGACCCTGACGGCCTGCACTGGCCCTGCCCGACCGAAGATCACCCGGGAACACCGATCCTCCACAGGGAGAAGTTCGCCATGCCCGACGGGCTCGGTGTCTTCTCCCCGATCGAGTGGAAACCGCCCGCCGAGGTGCCGGACGCCGAGTACCCCTATGTGCTCACGACGGGCCGTACGTTATGGCAGTGGCACACCGGCACCATGACCCGCCGGTCGTGGAGCCTCGAGAAAGAGGCGCCCACGGGCTGGATCGAGATCAACACCGAGGATGCGAAAGAACTCGGGATCGAAGACAAAGAGGTCGTCCGGGCGAGCACCCGCCGCGGGTCCATCGATATTCCCGCACGGGTTACTCCGGAGATCATCAGGGGTGTCATGTTCGTTCCGTTCCATTACAAGGAGTGCGCGGCGAACCTCCTGACTCACAACGCGCTCGACCCGATAGCGAAGATCCCCGAGTACAAGGCATGTGCTGTAAAAGTCGAGAAGATTGCGGAGGTGTGAGATATGTCAGCAAAAGGCGATTTACTCTATGCGTGGACGACGGACGACAACCTCCGGGAGAAGGCGGAGACCGGCGGTGCGGTCACCGCGCTGCTGCGCCACGCCCTTGAGAGCGGTATGGTCGACGGGGTCTTTGCGGTCCGGAAGGGTGCGGACGTCTATGACGCGGTGCCGGCCCTGATCACCGACCCTGCCGAGATCGGTGGCATCGCGGGGTCGCTCCACTGCGGCACCCTGCTGCTCCCCAAACAGATGCGGCGGTGCCTCCTCGCCACCGAGCCTGATATGAAGATCGCCACCGTCCTGAAAGGCTGCGACGTCAAGGCGATGTACGAGATGGCCAAGCGCAACCAGGTCAACCTGGACAACATCATCATCATCGGCTTGAACTGCGGCGGCACCATCCGGCCGGAGGTAGCACGGATCATCGTCCGGGAGAAGCTCGGTCTTGACCCCGACGATGTCGTCAAGGAAGAGATCGACAAAGGAAAGTTCATTGTCCAGACAAAAGACGGCCAGCATGCCTCCATCTCGATCGACGAACTTGAAGAAGGATCGGAAGACCTCCTCGGGAACGAGGGGCTCGGCCGTCGGTCCAACTGCCGCCGGTGCAAGATCAAGATTCCGCGGCAGGCGGATCTCGCCTGCGGGAACTGGGGGGTCATCGGCGAGAAGGCCGGAAACGCCACGTTCGTCGAGGTCTGCTCGGAAAAAGGTGCGAACCTCCTCAATGCGGCCGCAAAAGCCGGGGCGGTCGCCACCGAACCCGCGAACCCGAAAGGTGTCGAGATCCGCGGCAAGGTCGAGAACGCGATGCTGAAACTCGGCGACAAATGGCGGGCGCGCTACTTCGGAGCGCTCGGTGAGGGCACGGAGCGCCTGAACAAGATCCGGGAGCAGACCTCCCGGTGCATCAAGTGTTACTCCTGCATCGAGAACTGCCCCATCTGCTACTGCATCGATTGCAGCGCAAAGAAGGATTATCTGGTTGAACCTGGCGTGATCCCACCGCCCTTCATGTTCCACCTGATCCGGTTCGCGCACATCTCCGACTCGTGCGTCAACTGCGGCCAGTGTGAGGAACTCTGTCCGGTGGAGATATCAAACTCGGTCTTCCTCCATGCAATCCAGACCGATCTCGAGAGACTCTTCGGGTTCCACCCGGGCGAGGATATGACCCCGCCGGTGCTCGCGCTCGTCGAGGAGAGCTCGGAACGCGACCGGCTCATCGCCACCGGGAGCGACCAGATCTTCGATATCTTCAGATGACCGGAGATCAACCGTCAACCATCGATCCCTTTTTTCCGTCAGGGCTGTTTTCCGGTTCAATCAGGGTGCTGTTCCCGGTAAGGCGGCGTTTTCCCCCTAACTGCGACGCTCTCCTGACATAGGCCTTCATGACGTCCGTTCGTGCGACAAATCCCGAGAGCGCCCTCGGGTCCTCCGCCGGGACAACGGGCAGGTGATGGATATCGTGTTCGGTCATCAGATCCAGAGCCTCACGTAGCGTACAGGCAGGATGCACGGTGAACACCCGTGAACTCATGACCTTCTCCACCGGTACGTCGTGCTCGCCATTCATCCGGTGATCTCTGACATCATCGAGAGCGATAATGCCGACAAGATTCCCTTCCCCATCAAGCACCGGAAACCCGGTATGCAGCGTCTCGTCGATCAGGTGGAACACCCGCCCGGTGGTGTCATCGGGCGATACGGCGACGATACGGTCACGGGGCACCATAATGTCGCCCACATGAATATCCTGGAGGATTTCAACCATATACTCGTCCCGGTGAGCAGCCGACCGGGACCGGTTCAGCACCTGCTCGCGGAAGATGGTAGACTGACCGATGAGAAGGACCGCCACGGAGACGGCACCCATTGCCGGCACGAGCAGGGAGAAATCGCCGGTCATCTCCACGACCATGATCATGACCGCGATCGGCGCGTGGGAGATTGCACCGAAGAGAGCGATCATCCCGACGACAACGAAGACCGGCACCGATTCGACGGGCACGATCCCCGGGAGGGCGAGGTGCAGCAAGGACCCGAACGCGCCCCCCGTCGCCCCGCCGATCACCAGTCCCGGCGCGAAGACGCCGCCGCTCCCTCCGGAGCCGATGGTGAGCGATGTTGTCAGGATCTTTGCAAACGGGAGGAAGAGCAGCACTCCGATCGGGAGCATGTTATAGAGCGCGAGCTGGGTAAAGCCGTATCCGGTGCCGAGACTGCCGAGCCCGACGATTGCCGCTTCGGGAGAGAGAGCCGCAAGAGCAAGAACGAACGTGCCGGTGAGGAATGCCCCGGCAAGGGGTCTGAAGTGATTTGGAAGATTGAAACGGCTGAATATTCCTTTGAAAACCTTGTTTGCCCCATAGAAGGTGTGGATGTACAGCAGGCCGACTGCTGTCGAGACCACGCCGAGGAGGATGAAGAGCGGAATCTGGGTGACGTTCCAGAAGACTACTCCGGGGCCGAAGACCGGTTCGAAGCCTTCAACCAGACCGAAGATGGCGTATCCGATGACCGAGGCGAGGAACGCGGGAACGATTGCTTCGGCTTCGAAGTCCTGTTTGTAGAGGATCTCCGCAGCGAGAATTGCCCCCCCGAGAGGCGCCATGAAGATCGTGCCGATTCCGGCGCCGACACCGGTGGCGATGGCAAGCCTCCGCTCACGGGCGGAGAGGCCTAACAGATCGGCGGCGATCGAGCCGAAACCGGCCGACATCTGTGCAGTCGGCCCTTCACGCCCGGCGCTCCCCCCCGTTGAGATGGTCAGGACGGCAGTGACCGCTTTGACGAGGGGGACGCGCCAGCGAACCCGTCCCCCTCCGTGAAACGCCTTTATCGCCGCGTCGGTCCCGTGGCCTTCCGCCTCCGGGGCAAGGGTGTAGACCAGGAGGCCGGAGAGGAGTCCCCCGAAACAGATGACGGGGAGTATCAGCCAGAGGTGCTCGGGAGGAGCCCACTGACTGATATCCTGGAGTGTCTGCCCTTCCTTCGGGAGGTGGAACCCGACGATATCTCCCATGAAAAACGCAGTTCCTAGTTTCAGCCCTTCGAAAAAGAACAGTGCACCGATGCCGGCGATGAGCCCGACAATGACGGCGATAAGTATGATCCTCCTGTAAGGGGTGACGGTTTCCTCGATCTGCATGGGATATATGAGGTATGGTTGCTTAACACATATTTAATTTGGTTAGCTTCTTGCAGCAGTATACGATACAGGGGTGCGCATCGCCGCCGGACGTCCCGGCGCGCCCTCTTCTTTTATCGTGAGAACCGGGCGATAACTGCGTAGGGGACGATTTTCTTCAAAGGGGGCACTGGGGGCCACCCGATCATCGCCACCGGATCTTCGATGTGTTGCGGTGACGCTCCGCAGTGCGACGGATGGGACGTCCGGAGCTTGAGCACCAGAGGTGTCCATCCGGTCGGGGTGCTTTCCCCACTTCCCTGTGTGCCCGTTCCCGGAGCCGCCGCATGACTCCCGGGAGATGCCTGACAACGCCCATGTAACCTCCGGTGTCCCGGGATCGGGATTCGGCTGCTGGAGCGGGATCGCAGCCGTCAGAGGTTGAGCATATGCGTCTCATCAAGGTTGCAGCATCGGCGGGGGTTCGTGACGGGGCTATACCGAAGACCGTCCTCCAGGATAAAAGGTGCGCCCGGTCGCCGCTTGCTGCGGCACCATGACAGACCCCGGTGATCGTGGCCGAACTGCAGCCGGGCTCCTTTACCTGCCGCTCCGCCTGCCGCGCCGGGTTCCGGTGCGGCCGATCCCCGGCGAGACCGGGCGCGAAGACTGGCAGGGACCGCAAAGAGGATACCTCAGGCACCCATAGACCGTTCGATGGGGAATCTGACCCGGAACCGGAGATGACCCCCAAAAACTGAAACGAGTGCGTAACGTCTCCCTAAAAGCACCCTTCTTCCCGTAAGAAAGCCTGTTTTGGGAACACGTCCCGACGCGCAGACCTCTACGGTGATATTACCGGTTATTTGCCGTCGCGGAACAAATATCGTCGGAGACCAGATGATCGACGCGGCAGCTTCCATATACCTGAAGAAATATCTTTCCAAAACCACCCATATTCCGCGTGGTCCCAAAAGCATTTTTAACAGCATCGTTTACCTATTTGTGAAGTTTAATTGCAGGAATGAACTTACAGCGGCGATAAATGCCTCAATCCCGGTTATATTCCCCGCGCATAGCGATCATTTCGAAACTTATTAATAGCACTCTCAGATTACTGATTAATTAGACCTATCCATTCAGATTACTTGATGGTATAGGTAGGACGTTTAGAGAGGTGTATGAAAAATGGTATTCCATCCTCCAGTTGCTATCGTAGCAAAAGCAGGTGATGCCGGGAAGTACAAGACCGGTCTGCCGGCCTGGAACATGATCCTTCGTGGATTCATGGCAGGTGCATATATTGCCATGGGCGGTGCCCTTGCAACGGTCTGCAGTACCGGTGTGGCGACATTCCTCGGTGCGGGTTTCGCAAAGCTGATTCTCGGTGCTGTCTTCCCCGTGGGGCTTATTATCATCGTTCTGACCGGTGCGGAACTCTTCACCGGCGATGCGATGCTCGCCCCGATGGCAGCCTTCATCCACAAGGTCAGCTGGGCAAGCGTACTCAACCTCTGGCTCTGGGTATACATCGGCAACCTTATCGGCTCGATCTTGTTTGCGTATATCATGGCCAATGGCCCGTTGACAAACTTCAGTGCAGCGGGAGCTCCGACCGTCACCGCTTTCGGTCTCAGTGCCGTGAATATCGCGATCGGGAAGGTTGGCTACGTCGGCGCTGTGGCACAGTGGTCGCTCTTCCTCAAGGCAATCGCCTGTAACTGGCTCGTCAACCTGGCTATCCTGCTCGGTATATGCGCCGACGACCTGATCGGCAAGTTCTTCGGAATCTGGTTCCCGATCATGGCCTTCGTTTCCACCGGATTCGAGCACTGTGTCGCAAACATGTACTTCATCCCTGCAGGTCTCCTGACCAAAGGCTACCTGAGTCCCGACCAGATCACCACGATCGGTCTTGCCAAGCTGGAAGGCCTGAACTGGGTGACGATGTGGACCAACAACCTCGTCGGGGCAACCATCGGCAACATCGTCGGCGGTATGGTCTTCGTTGGTATACTCTACTGGGTCGCCTTCAGGAAGGAAATCGCGGCACTCAAGTAAAGAGATATCAGATGAAAATCGGAAACATCAATGTGAAGATATCGGCCTTATCTCTGGCCGTTTTTGGTATCTTCACAATTATTTTACTCGGTACGGTTATTGCCACGGGAGAGACGTCGATCCTTATCTGGGGAGTTCCGATCCTCGCCCTGCTCCTGTTCATCCCGGCAGCGCTCAACTACATGAGCCAGCAGCAGTATGCATCACTGGTGCCGATGTACGAGCAGGAGGCAAAGGACGTCAAAATCCGGGCGATCAACCTGAGCATGATCGGTGAACCGGTGCGCATAAAAGGCGTCGTCGAACGGACGCATTTCCTGTTTCTCAACCGGCCGCAGTACCTCGTCGCCGACCGGACCGGTGAGATATCGGTCAAGATGTTCACCTCGCCGGCAGAAAACGTGCAGAAAGGCGATGTGGTCGAAGTGCTCGGAACCGTCGTCAAACGCTACATCCTGTCCGGGGATGCGGTCATCAACTGCGTCTCCATACGCAAAGTCGAGAAAAATCAGCAATCCTGACGCCCCCCCGGGCGCCAAGCAACTCAGTGAAGGGACCGGCGGAAACGGAAGGGTTTCCTGCCAGAACCACCTTCGTGCGTTGCCGTTAAAATGCCGTATCGAGCCCGTCATCTATCGGCTTCGGCCCCGGCCTCCCGTTCAAATCCAGAATGTACTCCTCAAAGAGATGGATCCGGGTGCTCACGGGAAACGGGATCCCGATGGTGCTGATGACCGCTTCTCCCGCCTCAAGCGTCTGAATCTCGGTGTCCAGTCGCGAGAGATCCTGTTTTGCGCTGCTTGCGATGATCTCGCGATCGCCCCGGTCGGAGAGCCCCATCACCACGAAGGTGTTCAACTGCGCAAGGACCCGGGCATCGATGTTCTTCGGTTGCTGTGTCACGACGCAGAGCCCCACGCCGAACTTCCGCCCCTCCATTGCGGCTTCCCGGAATACCCGGGTGCTCCCGAGCCCTGACCCCAGCACCCGCTGGGCCTCCTCGATGGTGATCAGCACCTGTTTTGGCTCCTCCTCGCCTCCGGCATCCTCGCCCTGGTGGCTGCGCATGATCATGCGCGTTATGATCGAGAGGACGAAGAGTTCGCTCTGCTCGCTCATCCCCGGGATATCGATCAGGACGACCTTATTCTGGTGGAGCGCTTTTAAGATATCGGGGATCGAGGAGCCCTTCGGCCGGAGGAAACCCCGGTTCCGGTTCATCATGCCCGCGATGCGCCGCTGCATCACAGAGAGCGTGCTCGGCGAGAAGTTTTTTAAGTCCCGGGCAATCCGTGGGTGCCGGCCGTTGTAGGTCGCGGCATCGAAGGTTGCGAAGTCGGTGTTCTGGAAGAAGTCGATCACGTCTGATCCGGGCGTGCTCTCGAGCATCTCCACGACCTCGCGCTGGGGCGGGGAGTGCTCGTAGAGCAGGAGGAGGTCGGGCGCCCTGAAGTCGTTGTAGTCCAGGTGAAGCTGGTCCAGGCGGTACTTATTCCTGAACTGCTCCTGCCGGGTGGAGAAGACGGAGAGCCCGTCGCGGCCAGCCTGGTAGTGCAGGAGCCCCTGGGTGTCCTTGCCGATCGAGGACCGCCCTCCCGCCACGTACTCGCCGTGCGGATCAACGATGAGGAGCCCGAACTCCCGGGCCTGCATGCAGGAGGCGCAGAAGACCTTCATGAAGTTGCTCTTCCCCATGCCCGTCGTGGCAAAGACCCCCATATGCTGCCGCATCACCGCGGCGTGAAGCGCCACCTTCACGTCCTTCAAGACGCCCTGCCCGGTCTTCATCACGCCCACCTCGATCTCGCCCATCACCTGCCGCAGGAACGCAAAGTCATGGGACTTTGGCCGCTCCACACGGGAGAACTTTGCAGGGATCGTCCGGGGCTTCCGGAAGGCGCCGTCTTCGGTCACGTACCCGAGCGGCATCGCCTCCACGAGGATGAAGACGTCCTCCCCCATCCCGTAGAAGTGCTCGGTATGGGGGCGGGTATCCCAGTTCGGGTCGGAGAAGTTGCAGTCATGGAGGAGGTCGCTCACCTTGGCAAAGAACGTCAGCCCTTTGATCCGATCGGTGATCTTTAAGATGTCCCCGAGGAAGAGTTCTTCGTCATGGGGGACGGCGAACCGGTAGCTGAGCACCCGGTCCCCGATAAGGCGATACTTCGAGGCGTCGTCGCCGTCAATATCGATCAAACTCGTCATGGTAATCTCCAAAGATGCCGGTGTAGTCGGCAAGGCGCATACCGAGCAGGTCCATGCCCCGGATGATGTCCTGGCGGACCTGGTCGACCGCATCCCTCCCTATCCTGGTGGTGAGGTGGGCGTCGAGGAGCGGGTAGGGATAGCCCGTGACCCTCCCGTCGTCGGCGTAGGCAGCGAGTGCAGAGAAGACCTGTTCGACCAGCTCCTGGCTGTAGTATTTCGGGATCTCCACCTTGAACGCCCGCTGTGCCCGCGGATGAAGCCGCGCGACATACTGCTCGCCCCGCTGCTTCCAGAGGTATGTCTCCCTGCGGTCGATCAGGTCTTCGGCTGCGGAGACGCGGAGGTACCAGGGCTCAGGGATCCCGAGGTCCCGGGCAAGTCCCTCCGCCGCCGGGACGACGGGGTGCCCCCCGCCCCAGGTGAGCGACGTCCGTTTCGTCACCGCAGCGATGAGCACGCCCCTGAGGTTGCAAAGGTTTAAGAGGTTCTCGACGACCTCGTCGTGGCTTGCATGGCGGACCTGGAGCGTGCCGTCGAGGACGATGAGGTCCCCGGTATCGAGTTCCGCGGCCATCTCCATCGCCGCCCAGAACTCGAGGGTATCCCGTATGACGGCGGTGTTCCTGACCGGGTCGTCGTGGTCGAGGTGCGCCTTGGGGGGGCAGTGGAAGCAGTCGGAGAAGAGCGTGTCGAAGTCCTCGTTCCCGACCCCGGGGTTGACGGTGACGATCTGCAGGGGCGTCGTCCGGTGGCAGAGACGCGTGCCGCCGGCGTACGCGCTGACCGATGCCCGGACGGCGGCAATGGCGAAACTGCCCGCATCGAGAACGATGGTGTTGCTCCCGTCCACCGCGCAGACGGCGCCGTCGAACTCCGGCCGGCAGCGGCGATACGATGCCGCGTTAAACCCGCTGCACGCCGAGAACCGCCCGGCAAGGTCCTCCGGGGCGGCCTCCCGGATCCTCCCCGTGACCCGCCGGATCGCGTCCCGGTAGAGGTCCTTCTGGTCCATCACTCAAACTCCCGGACTTTACTCGCCTGGTCAGCCCCCATCTCGACCATGAGCGTCGTCGAGAACTCGTCCTGGACCTCGGTGATATGGGATATGAGGAGGATCTGGGGGAAATGAGCCTCCTGGGTCCTGAGCGCCTGCAGAAGATTGTTCCGCCGGCCTTCATCCTGGCTCCCGAAGATCTCATCAAAGATCAGGAACGTGGAGTCGTGCACCTCGTTCACCTCGGCAAGGAACCGTGAGAGGGCTACCCTGAGAGCGATGGCGATGTCGTCCTGTTCTCCGCCGCTGAACCGGTCTGCCGGGTAGTCGTCTCCCATATCGTGGACGAGGACGGTGAAGTCGTCGTCCAGCATCACGGTGCCGTACCGCCCGTCGGTGATCTCGGCAAGCACTCTCCCCGCCTCCTCCTCGATCCTGTCCCTGACCACCTGCAGGAGGTAATCCGTGTAATCCTTGATGAGCGACCGGGTCAGTTTCAGCCGCCCGACGTCCTCGAGGAGCGCCTCCTGCTGCCGGAGGAGCCCCTCCGCCCGGGCGAGTTTCCCGGACTCATCCTCGATATCCGCCTGCAGGCTGGTTATACGGGCGGCGACGACGTACCTCTGCTCCCGTGCCGCGGCAAGGTCCCTCTCGCAACCGGCGAGCGCCTCCTGTGCTGCCGCGACCTGCTGCTCGTCAAAGCCGATATCTCCGATCGCCGCCCTGACCCGCAGCAGTTCAGCCTCCCTGTTCGCGAGGATGCTCTGCTTCGCCTTCAGCGCCTGGAGGAGCCGTGGGACTTCTTCGAGGCGGATGCGAAGTTCAAGCGCTTTCTGGTGCGCTGCTTCGGCACGGCTGCACTCCTCGCCGAGGCATGCGAACCGCTCCGGATCGAACGAGAGGCGGGCGAGTTCACTCCTGGCAATCTCTCCCCTCTCCCGGAGTCCGTCAATCCTGGCGACGACGGCTCTCCGCTCCTCTTCCAGTGCCGGTCGCCGCAGGAGTCGGGCCTGTGCCTCAGCGTATGCGCGGTATGACGCCTCAAGCACCTGTGCCTCCGCTTCCAGGCGCTGCCGGATCTCCGGGTCGAACCCGAGCCTGGCGATCTTTGCCTCGGTCTCCTCTTTCCGGGTGAGATAGCCCTCGACATCGTCGATGAGCCGCTGCCTCTCCTCCTGGAGGGCCGGGAGGCGGCTGCACTCGCCCCGGAGGGTATCGGCCGTCGCCCGCTTCTCCGCGAGAGAGCGGATCCGCTCCTTGAGGGCGGCGTGCGCCGCCGGGTCATACCCTTCCACGCCGAGCGCCCGTATCGCGGCACGGTGCTTCCCGGCCTCGGCCTGCCACCGCTGCACGACACCCGCGCTCTGTTCGTAACGGGAAGAATAAAGCGCATGCTGCTCTTTTAAGCGCTGGAAGGTGGTGCGCTGCCGGTGAAGATCCTGCAACCCGGCGGTGAGGGCCTGGTGGTCGGCGGTCGCCCTCGCATATTCGTGCTCGAGGCCTGCAAGTGTAGCCTGCATCGACGCGCTGGTGGCTGCAAGGTCGCCGACCAGTTCCTCGTAATGTTCGCCGAGGCCCTGGTGGCATGTCGGACAGGACCCTTCCGGACCCGCGGTGAGGATCTCCGCCCGGTGTTCGGCCAGCCTCCGGATCTCTTCACGGATCGTCTCCTGGCGTTCGGCACAGGCGCTGATCCGTGAGGTCAGGTACTCCTTCCGGCTCTCCGCCGACTCGATCTGCTCGTCAATGGAGCCCATCCCGGCGAGCTGCCGGGCAAGGCCGGCGATCTCGCTTTCGAGCAGGCTCATCTCTTCGGAGCCGGCATCAACCTCCCGCAGGCACCGCTCTTCCTGCCGGGCGTAATCCGCAGCCAGAAGGAGCACCTCTTCACGGGCCCGGAGGCTATCGAGCTCCCCGGCCTCCGCTTCGAGCGTCAAGAGGTGTCGTGCCTTCTCCTCGACCCCCTCGATCTCAAGCCGGTTCTCCCGGACGCGCCGCTCTGTCTGGGAAAAGCGCTCGTCCATGCGGGCGAGTTCTTCACGGAGGGCGTCGTACTCCGGTTGGAGCGCCTTCATCGCCGTGATGCGGTCGCGGAGAGCCTGCCACTCCCCGACCTGCCGGGCAAGGCCGGCAACGGTCAACTCGTCCTCTGCAAGTGCGGCGAGTTCGGCTTCAACCTTCGCGCGGCGTTCGCCGTACTCCCGGATCTGCTCGCCCACGGCGTTTGCTTCGAGACCCAGGCGGTCGACAAGAGCCTTCTCCTCCGCCATCGCGGCAATCTCTGCTTTCAGGGGCTCGTAGCGGTCGGCGAGGAGAGCAAGGTCTTCGAGTTCGTCCCGCAGCCGCTGCCGCTCTACGATCTCTCCCTCCCCCTCCCGGCACTCGGTACGAAGCCGCGCGATCTCACCCGCGAGCGCCTCTTCTTCCCGTGCGAGGTACAGGTGCCGGTCGCGCACAGAGAGCAGCCGGTCGCGCTCCCCCCGGGCGTGCTCGAGCAACCCGGCGGCACCCTTCTCGGTGGCGCCGGCCTTCTCGGAATCTTCTTCTGCACCGGCAAGCCCGGCGCGGAGCACCGTGAGGCGGTCGCGAACCCCGTCGGCATCCAGTTCCTGGAGTCGGCCGGAGAGTTCCCGGAAGACCCCTTCCCGGGCATCGATGACCGACTTGAGGTCTTCCATACTGTCCTTTTTGAGGTAATCGATGCCCAGCACCTGCATGAACCAGTCCTTCCGGGACCCGGCGCGGGTCTCGATCAGGGCGAGGAGCTCCTTCTGCCCGGCGTAGATGGTGTTCCGGAAGTCGCCCGGGGCCATGCCGACGATCCGCTGCACCTCCTGGCCCACCTTCTGCACGCTGCTTGCGAGGAGTTTCTGGTTCAGGTAGAGGTTTGCTTCGTGGAGGGTCGATGAGGAGCGGCGCCTGAACTTGCGGACGACGGCATACTCGTTGCCGCCGACCAAGAAGTCCAGGCGAACCTCACAGACGTCCTGTGGGCCCGCAAAGGAGCTGACGATGTAGTTCCCGTCAAGCCCGGTCCCCTGGAGACCGTAGAGGGCGAAGAGGATGGCGGCGACGATACTGCTCTTGCCGGTCCCGTTGTTCCCGACGATACCCGTGATGCCGTCCTGGAAGGCGATCTCCTGGTCGCGGAACCGCTTGAAGTTCCGCATCCGGAGTTTATTCAGCAGCACTCTCTCCCTCTTTATGGCGTGCGATGACCGAACGGAGGACCGCAGTCCCGGTCTTCTTCACGTACTCCTCCTCCCCGGGGGCAAGGTGCTCCCTCTCCACGAAGCGCTCGAACTCACTGATGTAGTCCAGACCGACGAGCGAGTCCTCATAAAAGATCCGGGACGGATCGTCGGTGGCTATCACCTGCAGTTTGAGGTCCAGCATCCGGTTCCGGATCTCCACAAGAGCCTTCTGGTCGAGTGAGCGGAGCGTCTCACGGCGTATTCCATCGAGCGTGACCTGGCAGATCGCCTGGTAGGTCTTCTTCCCGGTTGCATCGGCCGCATCGAGGATGCCGTCCACGACCTCCCGGGCCGAAAGGCCGTCGCAGTTTATCCGGCCGAGGCCGATCATGGAGGTGTGCGGGAGGTCGATATGCCCGACATCCCCCGTCTCCAGGTCCACGGCGAGGCCGCCCTTGGTCTCGGTGATCTCCCCGTAGTTGCAGTATTCAAGCGACCCACTGTACCAGGCGTTGTCGGCGACCTGCACCTGGCCGTGGAAGTGGCCGAGCGCGATGTAGTCGAACCGGTCGGAGAGGATCGTCGCATCCAGTTCGTGCTCGGCAACGGTGTGGAGCCTTCTATCCTTCAGGATGCTTGCAAGGCCGTGGGTGACGAGCACGTTTGTGCCGGAGGAGAACTCGACCCCTTCGAATGCCGTCCGGTATCCCTCAGAGAGGAGCATATTCGGTATGAGGTGAAAGACGGCATCCCCGAGTTCGACCCGCCGGTAGCGGTTATTGTGAGCGACGTAGAGGTCGCTTGCGCGGGAGCCTCCCCGCTCGAGCACCTCGAACGGCGATGCCGTATACCGGGTCTTGGCCATGCTGTGGTTGCCCGCGACCATGAGCACCGGGATGCCCGCATCCTGCAGGCGGGCGAGGGCGTCGAGCGCCGTCGTGTAGGCGCGGGTCTTCGGCTTGACCTGGTGGAAGAGGTCCCCTGCATGAACGAGCGCATCAGGCCGTAAGGCAATGATCCGGTCGATGGCGGCAAGGAAGTTGTCGTAGATGAGCTGTTCTCGCAGGTTCATCCCGGTCTCCGGATCTACCCGGTTAAAAGCCGATAACCCGAGATGCGTGTCTGCTAAATGAACGATCTTCATGCCCAATTAATCTCCATGTCCCTTGAGTATAAATGCCTGATCTGTGCGGTGCGAATGTGTCCGGCGCCGGACCGGTGTCTGGAACACGCTTAAACTAATATATCCTCACTGATATTTGTATGGTGATCACGTGTCAAAAAGAGCCGTTGATGCAGTTTTTCAGGCGCTTTTCATCCTCTCCGACCTCCGGTTCCTGCTCCGGGAGACCGCTCCGCAGCATGACCTTGATGATGCACAGAGGGAGCGCGCTAAAACCTCCCTTGAGAAGGTGAAGCGGCAGATCGCAATCATCGAAGAGGAGCTGGTACGGTGAAGTGCGCAGTCGATATCGAATCCCGCGACGTCGAGGAGATGTACATCAACATCGACCCCATCCAGGCGGGCGGGCGGCTCACCGCCGATGCCATGAAAGCGGCAATATCCTTCGGTGACGGCTACTCGGTCTGCGACAACTGCCGGAGCCCCTTCCGGCTCGACTATATCCAGAAACCTCCCATCGCCCAGTTCCACGCTGACCTTGCCGCGTGGTTGAATATGGACGCGGTCCGGGTGGTCCCGGGAGCGCGCCGGGGATTCCAGGCGGTCGCGAGCACGTACGTGGAGAAAGGCGACCCGGTCATCGTCACGGCGCTTGCCCACTACACCGAGTTCATGGCGGTCGAGGAGGCCGGGGGAATTCCTCTGGAGATCCCGAAGGACACAGCGAACCACATCACGCCCGACGCCGCCGCGGAGAAGATCGAGGCGGTGATCCGGGAGTTCTCGAAAACACCGCCCCTGCTCTTCATCGACCACGTCGACTACCAGTTCGGGAACGT
>DASQ01000115.1 GCA_002503885.1 Methanoculleus marisnigri
GGGAAGCCTGGCAGGCAGGAGAAACCAACCATGGCAGACTTCGTGCAGAAGACCGTAAACAAGACGGCGGTCCGGGACCTTGCCGTCCCGATCGCCACCGTAACGTCGTTTAACACCCTCATCGAGAGCGTCATCGCCGACAACCCCTTCGGGTGCGTCGGGTATACCGGCTCCGATCGCGTTCCCGTCGATCCAGTCATCCGGAACCGCGAGCACTACACCGCGAAGGTGAACTTCCTCGACGGCGAGGGCAAGCGGGTGGGCAACGTCTCCCTGCAGTCCCCGACGATCGCCGCCTTCGAGGCGAACGCCGCGGAGGCTCTCGCGAACGCGGCCCTCGCAACCGCGATGGGCGGCGAGGCCGTGCGGAACGGCCCCGGCGAGACCTACTACGCTCAGCTCAAGTGCCACGACCCGTCGGGTGACGACTACTACGTCACCTTCACCCGGACGACCGTCCGGCTCTCGTCCTACCAGGACGACGCCATCCGGACCGCGGTCGAGACCTGGGCCGACGGCGTCGGCGCACTGGCGTGAGAGGGGAGACCCCCCTTTCACTTTCAACCTGCGCACGCCTCGCCTTTAACAATCTCCTCTTCTCCAGACTCTTCTATGACACGCCTCCCCCTTCTCCGCAGCGACCAGACCCTCTTCCGCCACCCTGACGCCTTTGAGCCCGCGTTCGTCCCCGACCACCTCCACCACCGCGACGCCCAGACCCAGGAACTCGCCCGGGCATCCTCCGGCCCGCCCTCCAGGGCGGGAGCGCTCTCTCCGCCGTCCTCCGCGGCCCCCCGGGGACCGGGAAGACCACCACCGTACGCCGGATCTTTGCCGAGGTCGCCGAAGAGACCCGGCAGGTGATCCCGGTCTACGTCAACTGCCGCCACGACCACACCCCGCTCGCCGTCTACCGGAGCATCTTCAAACAGGTCTGCGGCTACGCCCCGCCGTCGGCCGGGCGCTACCTCGACGAGATCAAGCAGGGGATCGCGACCCGGCTCCGGGACCGCAACGCCGCGCTCGTCGTCTGCCTCGACGACGCAGACGAACTCATCCCGGCCGGGACCTACAACACCCTCCTCTACCAGATCCTCCGGCTCTACGAGAAGTGCGACGTCAAAAAACCCGGGGTCTTCGCGGTCACGAGCGACCTCGCCCTGAACCTCTACGCGGAGGCCGACGCGAGCGTCCGGTCGGTCTTCCACCCGACCGAGGTCACCTTCCTGCCCTACTCGAGGACCGAGGTCCGCGAGATCCTCGCCGACCGGGTCCGGCAGGGCCTCTATCCCCGGGTGCTGCCGAAGCCGCTCCTCGACCGGATCGCCGCTATCGCCGCCGATGAGCAGGACGTCCGGGTCGGGATCGACCTTGTCCGGCAAGCGTGCCTCCGGGCGGAGAAGGACGGCCGCCGGCGCGTCACCCACGCCGACGTCACCGCCGCAGCCCGGGCGGTCACGGCGCTGGCCCTCCGGACCCGTGCTGCCGGGCTCTCGGAGGCCGAGCGGGCACTCGCCTGCTGGATCGCGGAGCGGTCCCTTGCAGGCGCCGATACCGCTTCGGGGGCGGTCTTTGAAGCGGCACAGGAGTATCTCCCGGTCGGGAAGACAGCCTACCACGAGCACCTCAACGCCCTCGCAAAGGCCGGGATCGTCGATCTTGTGCCCGGGGCGGGCCGGGGGAGGGAGGTCCGGCTCCGCTACGATGCCGGGGACGTGGCCGCCGCCTGCAAAGCCCCGGACCAGACCTGCAAAATCCCGAACTGAGCATGAGATCCCATAACCCCCGGTCCAGCCCCGGATTGGAGATCCTCATCAGATGCTCATTTTCCAAATTTTTCCAATAAAGCAAGGCTTATATGGGGCCTGTTGCTTTTTTTGGGATGGTTGGCTCACTCTTTTACGCAACAGCTCCCGATGATGGTGCATGCACCGGGAGCCCGGTGCAGGGAGTTATCAGAAATGCAACACGACACCAGACCCGAGGAGAACAAAACCCCGGGAGGAACCGAACCGAAAACCAGAGGCGGCAGCCCGGATCCAAAGTGCCACCACGCGCTCCGCCAGGCCGCCACTGGTACATCTGCCCCGGAAGAGATAAACGCCTCGGCGGTCCCGCTCTTCCTCGTCCCGCAGGCGGTCGCCGCCGAGATCCGGCGCCACGGCCGGGCGGTCCGCGAGATCACCGTCCGCCGGACCCGCAACCACCAGTACACGATCACCGTCGGGCGGGGCCGGCCATGATGGAGCCCGGGACCCTCGCCTGTACGGCAATGGGCGGGCTCATCGTCCACGTCGAGGCGGAGCGCTGCCGGATCGCGCCCGATGACGTGAGAAGCCTGATCTTCTCCGGCCGCCCGGCCCCGATCACATGCGAGCGGGTGCGGCGCAGGGATGGCATCGTCACGGGCGAGGTGACGATCGAGGGCCATGCGGCGGTGAACCCGGCAGGGAGAGCGGCGGTGGTCCACACCCGGACGGGATCGTTCATCATCCCGCTCGTCAGCCTCCAGCGCGTCGCCCGCGGGGAGGCGGCGAGCGCCCCCCTCTTCCCCCTGGTCGCGGAGGTGGGCATATGAGTGAGGAGATCCGCCGGGCGGTGGGGTTGCTCGCCCCCACGGAGGGCGTGGTCGAGATCCGGGCGCTCGCCGACGGCATCACCCACTCCGGCTACTTCGACGACCACGAAGCGCTCGCCGTACCGGACGAAGTCAGTGTCGTCCCGGGAGAACGGCTCCGGCACCTCGCGGGGCTCCTCCCCCGGGAAGAGCCTCCTCAGAGAAAAAACGGCCCCGGCATCGACCTCGCCGCCTGGCTCCTCGACCACGGCATCGCCGTCCGGAGCACGCGGCCCTGGCAGGGGGGGACCCTCTACACCCTCGAGGACTGCCCGTTCTCGTCGGCCCACAGGGACGGGGCCTTCGCCGTCCAGTTCGCGAACGGCGCCGTCTTCGCCGGCTGCCACCACCAGACCTGCGGCGGGGGAGCGCAACGCTGGCCGGAACTCCGGGGGATGTACGAGCCAAAGAAACAGAAGGCAGAGAAGAAGCGGGAGGAGGCACCCGCCCCTCCCCCGGCACCAGTGGGGGATGAGCACCGCGAGCGTGCCCTTGCGATCCTCCGGCATGGCGACCCCCTCGCGTTCCTTCTCGAAACCTTCAATCGGGAGCACGTCGGCGACCGAACCGTCGCGGAGTGCCTGGTGATGTCGGTCGCCTCCCGGTCGGTCGAGAACACAAACGGTCTTCACGTCTCTATCTCCGGCAACTCCGGGAAGGGCAAGAGCCATGCCTGCACCACCATGCTCCAGCAGATCCCGGAAGAGTACCGTCTCGCCGGGACCGTCTCGGACAAGGCTCTCTACTACAACGGCAGCCTGCAGTCAGGCACCGTCTTCCTCTTTGACGACGTCTCCCTCTCCGACGACCTCCAGGAGGTCCTCAAAGCCGCCACCGCGAACTTCCGGGAGGGTATCCAGCACCAGACGGTCACCGCCGACCGGAAACTCCAGGTATGCCGCATCCCGGAGCGATGTGTCTGGTGGCTTGCAAAGGTCGAAGATGCCGGCGACGACCAGGTGGCGAACCGGATGCTCACCGTCTGGATCGACGACTCCCTCGAGCAGGACGAGCGGGTGCTCCGGCACATGAAGGAGCGGGAGGCGCGAGAGGGCGGCGGCGACGGCGAGGACCCGGACCTCCCCGTCTGCCGGGCGATCTGGCGGGTCCTCAAAGAAGAGCGCCTCCACGTCTCCATCCCGTATGCGAGGAGGGTGCAGTTCTCCGCGACCACGAACCGCCGCAACCCGGGCATCCTCTTCGACCTGATCAAGGCCTCTGCCCTGCTCCATCGCTTCCAGAGGGAGACTTTCGACGGGGGTATCAGGGCACATCGGGATGATTTTACGGCGGCGGCCCGGGTCTATGCGGCAATCAACGGTGAGACCGGCGGGCAGGAGACGAAGATGACGAAGAACGAGGCGGCGGCCCTGGAGACGGTGGCGACGATGGGCTGGGGACAGTTCACGATCCGGATGCTCCAGGAGGCGCTCGGGCTCTCGTACCACCAGACCTACCGCATCCTCCACGGCTATGCGAGCCGGGGGACGACCTACTCCGGCCTCTTAGAGAAGTGCCCGGCGGTCGGGTTCTTCGACACGATGGTCACGGAGGACGTCGACGGATACGCGGTGCGGCGGCGGGAGCACCTCTTCTCCTTCGACCTCGCGGTCTACCGGCGCTGGGCCCATGGCGGCGGGGTCATGCTCGCATGAGGGCGGGGATCGGGACGACGGTCCCGGCCCTTGCAGCATTACAGCAGGTTTACCGCAGAATTCCGGCACCGGCCGCGAAGATCAAACGGCCGGGGAAGGCGCCGGATCCGACAGTACCTGTACAGATAGAGAGACGCATCTCTCTCTTAGTACTAAAGTACAGCAAAACACGCATACGGCTCCCAACACCGGCTCCGGGGTGAGTGCGTGTGCGGGTGTGTGCGAAATCCGGAATGTTGGAATCGATCCCATGACCTCGCCGCCAGGGGGCGGAAACACCGATCAAACGTCATTTAAGCGCCATTTGAGTGGCATCACCGGCTGCAACATGCTGAAAACCGGTGCAAAGCGAGAGCCGGTGCTGCAAGAGCCCCTGCCGGGCGTGCTCGACCACCGGACGTTTGAGCGGACGAAGGTCGAACTCGGCCGGTGCGACGTCTGCGGGGAGAAAAAGGCGGTCTACCGCTCGCGGGAGGCACAGGCGAAGGTCTGCGAGGGGTGCTACGCCCGGCTTGTCCGGGAGTGGAACGGCCGGGCAGGGATACGATGAGCAGCCGACCGGAACGGCAGGAGTTTGAGCACCGGAGGTGCGGGTTGCGACCTCTCGCTGGAAACTGAGCTTGAGAAGACCACAGATCTCCGGGCAGGAACTTGAGCGCCGGAGGTTCGAGCCAGGCCGGCACCGCCGGTGACGATGCAGCGCATGAAAAAATCTATGTTGGGGGGGCGGTTTAGGACCTTCTGAATGTGCCTGGCGTGTACGCTTTAAGTCCTTTCAAAGTCGTCCTCATACCGCACGATATCGTCCTCGCCCGTATACTCCCCGATCTGCACCTCGATCAACTCGAGCGGCAGCATCCCGGGGTTCGCGAGCCGGTGCACCGTCCCCGCGGGGACGAACGTGCTCTCGCCGTTCCGGAGGAGGTAGGTCGCATCACCGACCGTCACCTCGGCGCACCCGGTGACGACCACCCAGTGCTCGGAGCGGTGGTGGTGCATCTGCAGCGACAGCCGGCGCTTCGGGGGGACGGTCACCCGCTTGATCCTGTAGGCCCGGCCCTCCTCGAGGTTTGTGTAGGAGCCCCAGGGCCGGTGGACCTCGGTGTGGAACGCTGCCCGGGCGTCGCCCCGCTCGTGGAGGGCCTTTGCAATCTCGCCCACCCGCTGGGCCTCGTCCCGGCTGGCGACCAGGATCGCGTCCTTCGTCTCGATGATGGCGAGGTTCTCGACCCCGACGGTCGCGACCAGGCGGTCGCTGATGATCAGGTTGTCGCGGGAGTCGATGCCGATGTGCTCGCCCCGGACGGCGTTCCCGTCGCCGTTCTTTTTGAGGCAGCCGTAGAGGGCGTCGAAGTTCCCGACATCGCTCCACTCGGCCTCGAAGGGAACGACGGCAGCCCGCCGGGTCTTCTCCATGATCCCGTAGTCGATGGAGATCTTCGGCGTCTGCTCGTAGGCCTGCTCGGCCGGGTTCTCGAACGCCCGAACAACGTCAGGGGCAAGGGACGCGCACTCCGCAAGGAAGAGATCGGAGTCGAAGAGGAACATCCCGGAGTTCCAGAGGTAGCCGTCCGCGACGTACCGCTCCGCGGTCGGGAGGTCCGGCTTCTCCACGAAGGCATCGACGGCATACCCGTCCTCGAGCGCCTCCCCGGGCCTGATGTAGCCGTAGCCGGTGTGGGGCGAGGTCGGCCGCACCCCAAAGACCACCAGGCGGTCCCGGGAGAGGCGCTTCGCCTTCCGGAAGGCTTCGATGTACCGGTCGTCCGCGTCGATCAGGTGGTCGGAGGAGAGGACGGCGACCGGGGAGGAGCCGTTCCCCTCCGCAATCGCCTTCACCCCGTAGTAGATGGCGGGGAGAGTGTTCTTCCCCTCCGGCTCGACCAGCACGGCGCAGTCGCACCCGATCTCGGCGAGCTGGTCGCGGATGATGAACTTGTGGTCCTTGTTGGTGACGATGTAGATGTCCTTCGGAGTGGAGAGGAGGAGAGACCGCTTGATCGTCTTCTGGAAGAGCGATTCCTCGTCGAAGAGCTTGATGAACTGCTTTGGGTAGTGCTCGCGTGAGAGCGGGAAGAGGCGGGTGCCGCTTCCTCCCGCGAGAATGAGTGTCTTCATCTGATCAGTGCGCTCCGAAATTTCAGTGGATAGTATTTTCCAGCACGGAATATGAAGATGATCATTTCAAAGATTAGCGAAGTACTGATACCGGCCAGCACTACTCCTACGAGATGGACAGAATCTTCTTCGAAGAGCTGAACTCCCGCAGCCGGAATACAACCCCGATGTCGGTTCCGGGCTGCACGGCGAGCAGACAGAACAATCGCATCAACCCCGGTACCAGGAGAACTAAAAAACTATAAGAACGCTGGAACTATGGTATGTACTGGAAGGCGGTTTTGATTCAGAAAATAACAGAAGAAGAGATCCTTGCGACGGGAATCAGGTCGGTTGCGGAGGATCTTCGTTCCAGGGACGGTGTCCTTGCGCTTATCCTCTTCGGATCGGCAGCACGGAACCAGCAAAGACCATTTTCCGATATCGACCTCTGTATCGTCACGTCCGGGATGGTTCCCGAGAAAGAGCACCTGGACCTGAAAAGTTATGGTTCCCACACGATCGAGATCCATCTCCTTGACGAGCTGCCGCTTGCTATCCGCTTCAGGGTCGTTAGTGAGGGAAAACTCGTATTTTGCAAAGATGCCCTTGCATTGCACAGAGTCGTCGCAGATACCGTCAGGCAATACCTCGATGGTGCATGGTTCATAGACCTGCACAGCCGTCATGCGATAGGAATTTCCCGGTGAAAAGATGACCGGAGACGTCCAGTACGATATCGAGCGGATTGGATCGATCTGTTCGGATATCAGGAGGTATTTGGTGGACCTTGAACAACTCAATATCGGGTACGCCGGAGATCTTTCAGACAAGCGCAATTTTTACGCGGTCTCCATGATTCTCTTTTCACTCCTGAATCGGGTCCTCGATCTGGGCAACGAGGTGACGATCGCACATAATCTCGGTATCCCAAAGAGCTATCGCGATATATTCATCCTACTCTGGAAGAACGGTTTCATCGATGAAAAATGTGCAAAAGAGATGGGCAGGCTGGTAACCTACCGTAACCTGCTGTCGCATGAATACCAGGGGATCACCCCAGAAAAGGTATTCGAACTCACGAAAAAAGTCAACACAATAAAAAAGTTTGCACGGTTCATGCAGGAAAAAGTCAAGGAGCAATGAGGCGGTCTTTGGAGCATCTTTCACCAAAAATCTCTGGTAATCTCTGGCACATTTTGACATTCCAGAATATTGATATTTTCATCGGCAAGGAACTTCATCCGGCAATCTTTTCCTGGTTGGATGTGGAATATACCCGCTCACACTGAACAATCTTTTGTGCATACCGATACAGGCTAAGATATCCTCGTGTTCAAGCCCGGGCTCCTCGCCCTTGAGCGGCGACTCCCCCGGTTGAATCTTTACCCCGACGAAGGGGAGTTTCGCTGGAAGCCGTAGACGTGCTCGATACCCGGCACATCCGCAAAGAGCGCCGCCGCCGGGATGCCGACGTAGCCCATGCCGAAGACGCCGACCTTCCGGATCGGGCCGCGTTTCTGGATAAGTGCTGCGAGGTTCTCGGTCATTGTCTGCATCTCTTGTTTGTCTTCAAGATTGATATTCTGTCTTCTGCCACCCCCTTTTGTAGTGCAGGCAAGGGTCCGGAGAGAGTTTCGCCGGGTGAAGTGCAGATCTGGAGAAACTATTTATGCCCACCATACAGAGTGAAATTGAATGAAACGATTTGTGGCCATTGCACGGGGGCGTGTCCAGCGGGTCGGCTATCGGGAGCATGTGTACAACGAGACGTTCGAACGGAATATCTCGGGGTACGTGAAGAATCTCGATACCGGGGAGGTCGAGATCGTTGCAGAGGGGAGCGAGCAGGATCTCCGGGGTTTCATCAACGAGATCAATATCATACGAAGACCTATTGCAGTCAAATCGTTCACCGTCAGATGGGAAGAAGCCACAGGAGAGTATGCCGATTTTGAGATCATCCGGGGAGAGATCCAGGAGGAGACGTTCGAGCGGATGGATTACGCCGGGAATGTATTGCACAGCATGGATATGAAATTAGATCAGGGCCTCCAGTTACAGCACACGATGCTGGACAAGCAGGACCAGATGCTGGACAAGCAGGACCAGAGCCTCCAGATCGGCAAAGAGACAAAAGAAGAGATTGCAGGGCTCCGAAGCGATACCAGAAAGCACCTTGAGGACGAATTCGCAGAGATGAGAAAGGAGCTCGCCTCCATCAAGGATGCGCTTGCCCGGGCAGGCATCCAGGTCTGAATAACTCTCCATCCCGCGTCAACTACCCCGGGCCATGCGTGCGGTCGTCCCAGGGGCGAGACTCCTGGCTGACCGGGACGGTGACCCGCTTGATCCTGTAGGCCCGCCCCTCTCCTGCGGCGGGAAGGAGAGGATCTGCCGGTAAGCGGGAAAGAATGATATGCAATGCGGGAAGAGATACGATAATATGAGACAACGCCACCTGCTGGATGCGGAAGAGAAAGAAGAGGTTCTCCGCACCATCCGCACGGTCCTCGCCGGATTTGACGAGATCGAGGTGGGGTATGTCTTCGGAACGTTTTGCAGGGGGGATTTTGGGGACGTGGACGTGGCAATCCTCGTCACCGGCGAACCCGCTCCCTACCAGGCGATGCGGTTTCGCGCGAGGGTCGAGCGGGAGCTTGAACGAGGGTTCTGTTACCGTTTTGAGGCTGACGTGAAGATCCTCAACACCGCCCCGGTCTCTTTCCAGTACGAGGTCATCAAGAGCGGCCGACCCGTATTCCTGCGCGACAGAGAGCAGAGGATCCGGTACGAGGCGGGCGTGCTCTCCCGGTACCTCGACTATGCGGATACGCTCGACTGGTTCGACCGGGTTCTGCTCACGAGGGCCTGAGAATGGTCAGGGACGAAGGGGTCCTCACCCACCTCCGGGAACTGGACGAGGCAGCTCGAGACTGGGAACGCTACCGGTCCATCACCCTCGAAGACCTGAGGACCGACCGCGATAAGAGGAATATGGTGTTGCATGCGCTCCTCGTCAGCATCCAGGCATCGATCGATATCGCCAACCATCTGGTCGCGGCCTCGAGCTCCCGGCGGCCCGAAACCTACCGGGAGAGTTTCATGATCCTCTGTGACGAGGGGCTGATCCCGGAAGACCTCGGGGTCCGGCTCTCAGACCTCGCGGGCTTTCGGAATGTTCTGGTCCACCTCTACTGCCGGCTGGACCTGGACGAGGTCTACGGGGTGCTCCAGGACGACCTTTTTGTCGTGAACCGGTTGCGGGATCTGGTTCGGGCGATGCTCCGGGATCGCCTCCTCCCGGAGTGAACCGGGGAGGAACTCCTCGCGCTGTTCACCGCTCCGCCCTCAAAACCCCTGGGTTTCTCAAGTTCCGGACGTTCACACCTTCGGTGCTCAAGTTCCGTTCTGCACCTCGATCACCTCCAGCGGGATCTTCCCCGGATTCTCCAGCCGGTGTTTCATCCCGGCCCTGATAAACGTGCTCTCTCCTGACCGGACGAAAAACTGCTCCCCGTTGTTGGAGACCCGCGCCATCCCGCGCACCACCACCCAGTGCTCGCTTCTGTGGTGGTGGAGCTGGAGAGAGATCCGGCGACCGGGGAAGACGGTGATCTGCTTGATCTGGAAAGACGGCCCCTGCAACAGCACCGTATAGGTGCCCCAGGGCCGGTGCACGGTGGTGTGGAGATCGCAGCGCCCGTCCCCTTTCGCCTGGAGCGCCTTCACGACCTCGCCGACCCTGGGCCTGGCCCTTCGGGCAGACGAGAAGGGTGTCGGCGGTGTCGACGACCGCAAGGTCTGAGAGGCCAATGGTGGCAACGAGGCGGTCGGAGACGACAAGGTTGTTTCGACCATCAATACCAATGTACTCCCCCCGGACGGCGTTTCCTGCATCGTCCTTCTCGCTCAGGCGGTACAGGGCGTCGAAACTCCCGACATCGCTCCACGGGCAGGCGAGCGGGACGACCGCCGCCCGGTCGGTCCGCTCCATGATCCCGTAGTCGACCGAGATCTTCGGGGTCTGTGCATACGCCTCCTCGACCTCCGGCGCCAGCCGGCGGCACTCCTCCAGGAAGAGGGCGGCGCGGAAGAGAAACATCCCTGAGTTCCAGAGATACCCCTCGCGCATGTACCGCTCCGCAGTCGAAAGGTCAGGCTTCTCGACGAACGCCCCGACGGCATAGCCCCCTGGCAGCGGCTCGCCCGGGCGGGTGTAGCCGTAGCCGGTATGGGGAGACGTCGGTGCGATCCCGAAGGTCACCAGGCGGTCCTGCGCGAGACGTTCCGCCGCCCTGAACGCCGCGGCATAGGCGTCGCCCGCCTCGACGAACTGGTCGGAGGAGAGCACGGCGACGGTGTCGTCCCCGCACTCCTCCTCGCGGTCATGCCGTAGACGATCGCCGGGAGGGTGTTCCTCCCCTCCGGCTCGATCAGGACGCGGCAGGGTGCGTCGATCTCTGCCGGCTGATCGGCCGCGAGAAACCGGTGCGCGGCCCCGGTGATCGCGTAGACCTCGTCGGGGCTGGAGAAGAGAAGCGCCCGCCGCACCGTCAGCTGGAAGAGCGACTCCTCCCCAGGAGGGGGATGAACTGCTTCGGGTAGCAGGTTCGGCTCAGCGGGAAGAGGCGGGTGCCAGATCCGCCCGCAAGAATGATCGTCTTCATGATGGTACCCCGGATGAATATGCGAAAATTCAAGTTCCCCTTTGCCGTAATTGTTTAAGTGGATTTCTCTTCTTCCCCCCTCGCCGATCTCCGTGAAAAATAGGTATTTTCGGGTACACGCGCCTCCTTCCCCGGGGAAAGCCCTTCCCGCGGTGACGAAATACGTCCGAATGGGGGATCGCACCGCCAATCCCGACACATACCGCCGAGATCCGCCGATCCCGGCCTGGCGGGCTGCGTTCCGGAAACCCGCGGAATATCGGCCGCTCTCCTGCCCCCCCTGGCGGCCGGTATGATTGGCAGTAATACAAACCCTTCAAACCCCTCGCATACGGCCGGGGAGGGGAAGGGAATCCAGGCGGAAATCCTCCGAATCAAGGCAATTTCGCCGATTTTCTGGTTATTTGTGGGGCTCACCCCGTGTGAATGCCGGGAGAGGAAACAAAAAAAACGGCCGATCTGGGTCCTGTGGGTGCACGAAGGCCAGGGCGTCTCAACCTGATCTGCGTGAATACTCTTTATGAGCACGCTCGATCGTTGTGATCTTCTCGATTTTCACGATCTGCTCATTGTCCTCGATGATATAAAATACGGTCAACTACCCCCGGTTAAAACCGGGGGCTTGCAGCGGGGGCCCCTTGTGGGGCACAGGGCTGCAATTTAATCGGTGCGAAGGTTGACGGTTCAAAAGACGTCCTTATTCGCACGGGCCGGTTGACGCGGCCCCTACCGATTATCCGTGGAACCACGGAATCACCGGCTACCTTTCGTAAATGGTTCAGAGCGCCGTTGACATCGGCGTTGATCAGGGTGCCCAGAGCACTCCGGTACAGTCCTCGCTTGATCCGCCGCTTCCTCCCATAGGGCGGTTTTCGGATCGGGTCGAGCGCGAGAGCGTCCACCTGCGAGGTGTATGCCTCGGAGTGCGAGTCATCGAACCGGATACCATACCCCTCGCACTTGCTCTTCAGCTTCTGCCGGAACTTGTGGAAGGG
>DASQ01000114.1:0-592 GCA_002503885.1 Methanoculleus marisnigri
AGCACGGCCTGACGGGCAAGGAACTCACGTTCCCGATCCCGCCGTGCATCAAGCCGCACCAGATCCGGGAAGTCACGATCCTGCCGGTCCACGGCGGGAACGCCTACAAGATCGAGTTCTGCTACAAGGTACCCACCAAACCCCAGAACCTCGACCCGGCCCAGTACCTCGCTATCGATCTTGGGCTCAACAACGTTGCGACGATGGTTGACACCGCCACCGGGGCTGCCGTCATTCTCGACGGTAAGCGTATCAAATCAATTAACCGGTGGTACAACAAAGAGAACGCACGGTTGCAGAGCATCAAGGATAAGCAGGGTATAACCGGCATCACGAAGCGGCAGGCCCGGTTGCTGAAGAAACGAGACTGCCAGATCACCGAAGCGATGAACCGGTACGTGACCTGGATCGCGGACTACGTTCTCCAGCACCGGATCGGTACCGTGGTTCTGCCCCGCTGGGACGGGATCAAGGACAAGATCCGGCACGGCAGGCGAGGCAACCAGAACTTCGTGCAGGTGCCCTACCACAAGTTCCGGCAGAAACTGAAGAGCACGTGCGAGGTGTACGGTGTCCGGTTCGATGACTCCCA
>DASQ01000114.1:758-26056 GCA_002503885.1 Methanoculleus marisnigri
TTTAACCGGGGGTAGTTGACAGCATATATCTCTCATGAACTACAGAGTTGCTATCTGAATATCCTGCATCCCGGAGAGATATCCATGGGAGATCCGATCAGACTGGGAATCATCATCTGCGACCGGTACCGGACCTGTGCCGGAGGAAAGTGCCTGCGGGCACTGCGCGACCGCGAAGGCGCTTTTGAACGCTACAAGGGAAAAGACGTTGAGCTTGTCGGGTTTGCAACCTGCAACGGCTGTCCCGGCGGGAACATCGAGTACGTCCCGCAGGAGATGAAGAACAACGGTGCCGAGGTCGTGCACCTTGCCACCGGCATGGTTGTCGGGTATCCCCCCTGTCCGCGGATCTCGTACTTTTCCCGGTTCATCAGGGAAAAATACGGCATGGACGTGGTTGTGGGAACCCACCCTATCCCGGAGAAATACTTCACCACGCACACGAATCTCGGCTCGTGGGATTCGGAACTCTGGAAAGACCTGACCGCCCCCACCCTTACCGATGAAAAAACCCGGTTATCTTACGATTAAACCCCTGTACGTGGTGCACCGCGGAGCCTCGTTCGAAACGGCACCGGTGGAGACCACGGAAGGGCACGGTATTTTTTCCTGTGCACGCGCAGGCTTTCTTGAGGCGTACCGGGTTTGCGTGGCACAGATCGGATCTGCCGGTCTTCGGCGGCACCGCTCCGCCGACCGGATACTCCCATCAGCCGAGTTCGCCTTCTTGATGCGAGCCGGGGCCTCTCCGTCTCTCACGCTTTTTGCAGCGTAAACCGAAACGCCGCTCCTTCTTCCGGACGGCCCGGCACCCGGTCTTCGACCCAGATCCTGCCCCCGTAGCGCTCCACCAGGATCCGGACCAGATACAGCCCGAGCCCTTCCCCGACGCCCCGTCTCTTCTGCTCGTACCGGTGGAAGACCGCCTGCTTGTCCGCGTTCGGGATGCCGGGTCCGGTGTCCTCGACGGATACCAGCACTTCGCCGTCCCGCTCCTCGACCCGGACGGCGATCTCGACCCCGGGCCCGCCGTACTTGACGGCGTTGCCGATGAGGTTCGCGAAGATCTCCGAGAGGAGGTCGTCGGCAAGGACCTGCCGGGGGGTCCCCTCGTAGCGGATAGAGGCCTCCGGGAAGTTGGCTATCTCCGCCCTGATGACCGCGTCGAGGCCGGTCGGCCGGAGCCCGGGCGGCCCGGAGTAGATCCGCCGGATCTTCGAGACGATGCCGAGGATCTCGATGCTCTTCTGGACGCTCCGCTTCAGCTTCTCCGCGTAGTCGGCCGGCTCTCCTTCCAGGGTCTCGACGAGCAGTTCGGCGTACAGGTTCGAGACGTTTTCGGTGTTCCCGATGTCGTGGGTCAGGATATCCAGGTAGAGGTTTGCCTCCCGGTGCGAAGCCTCCAGTTGCCGATGCACCCGGGCGAGTTCGTCGGTGCGGTGCCGGAGTGCCTCTTCCGCTCTTCTCCGTTCGTGCACTTCGGCCGTCATCGCCTTGAGAAATTTCTGCTGGTTGCGAAAAACGAAGAACGCGGCGAATACAGCCAGCAGGGTGGTGAACGCGACGGTGGTGATGTGCGTCTCTATGATCGTGATATTCGGGTAAAAGAGCGTCTTGACGATCTGGAATGCGCTCATCAGCAGAAGCGTGATTGCGGCGACCTTTCCGAGCGCAAGGAGCATGCTGGCAGACCCGAATTCTTCGTTCAAGGTTATCCCCTGTAACAGAGATGTATCTTCTCAAGTATTGTGCCGGTAGTGCCGGCGTGATATGGGCACTGGCAGTGACGTGTGCGCGGACATGGTTTGCGGAGGATGAAGGCTTCCCTTACCCTTCAGCAGGTGAGATGCGGTTCGGACGGGCTCAGGTATCTGCAGGGTGTCTATCCCAGTGTAGCGCTTTCTTCACAATAAAGCAATCTCCGGCCGGGTACCGGACCTGCGGCCGAGCCCCCCTCTACTTCTTCACGGCGTACACCAGGTGAACGGTGCCCTGCTCCATCGGCACGGCCTTCTGCAGTTCCAGCGTCACCCTTCCCCCGACCCGGTCGAAGAGCTTCTTCTCCCCGTCGCCGGCGATGACCGGGTGGACTATCAGGCTGATCGTATCCGCGATCCCCTCCCGGACCAGGACGTCGTTTAAGTCGGGGCCGGAATCAGAGACTACCCGCGAGATGCCGAACCGCTCCCCGAGTTCCCGGAGAGCACCCCGGAGGTCCACCCGCTCTCTCCCGCACCGGATGAACGGGTACTCCCGCTCGCGGAGGTAGTCGAGGTAATCCTCCGGCGTCGTCTCCGAGACGAGGACAACGACGTCCTTCGTGTGCTCGAGGTTCCGGTAGAAGTGGAGCAGATCTTTGAGCACGCCCCTGGCTGTCGACGAAGGCACTGATGGGGCGGCGGTCGTCCGGCCGCATTTCGGGCCGGTGCCGATCGGCCTCCGTCTCGGGCTCGCTAATGTCCATGAAGAGCTCGATCCCGGTCTTTGCCGTGGCCGAACCCGCAAGGACCGCCTCCGGCTCGAGGGCGAGAAGTGCGCCGTAGTGCAGACCGAGGTCGACGTCGAAGCCCGTCACTGCGTGGTCCAGGCTCACGCTGTTGTGAATGATGACTTCCGGATACATGCCGGGAGGGTACGAACGCCCGGGACATAACATGCATGGATCCGCTCCGGCTGGCCACGGCCCGGGTGGAAGAGAAAACCCTATCCCCTCTCCCGGCCGAGAACTCATTACCGGAAGGTCTCAGGGCAGGAGACCGTCCCGGAGGATACCTGATGGAGATCCCGCACAGCATCTCTGACCGGATGGCCCGGAGCATGGCCGACCGGGAATCGCTCCTCTCGCCCCGGGCGACCCGGAACGCCGATTACCTGAGGAGGTCCGGCCATAAACTCGAGGAGCCGGTCATCCGGCCGCCGTTCTCCCGCGACGCCGACCGGATCATCCACTCGAAGGGCTACTCGCGTTACATCGACAAGACTCAGGTCTTCTACCTCGTCGAGAACGACCACATCACCCACCGGGTCCTCCACGTCCAGCTCGCGTCAAAGATCGCAAGGACGATCGGCCGGGCTCTCGGCTTAAACGAGGACCTGATCGAGGCGATCGCCCTCGGCCACGACATCGGCCACGTGCCCTACGGGCACCTCGGGGAGAAGTTCCTCGACGACCTCTGCAGGGAGCACGGGATCGGGGGGTTTAAGCACAACGTCCAGAGCGTCCGGTTCCTCGACGGTGTCGAGGACTGCGACCTCACCCTGCAGGTGCTGGACGGGATCCTCTGTCACAACGGCGAAGCCCATAACCAGTGCCTCGTCGTCGAGGGCGAGGCCGACTGGGACTCGTTTGCGGAGAAATTGCGGAGGATCGAGGCCGGAGGCGACGCGCTCCCTTTCACTGCCGAAGGGTGCGTGGTCAGGTGCGCCGACAGTATCTCCTACCTCGGCCGCGACCTGCAGGACGCCCTCGAGGTCGCGGTCATCGACGATGGGGATCTGCAGGAGTTCCCCGAGAACTGCATGGCCCTCTTTTGCATCACCGGGAGAGGGAAGGAGGATTTTTCAGAGATCAACCGGACGGTGCTCGACGTCCTCATCAAGGACATCGTCACGAACAGTTACGACGCCGACTGCATCACCTTCTCGGCGAAGGCGTCGGCGTGCGTGGAGGCCTTCAAAGCATTCAACATGCGTCACATCTACGACAATGTAAGACTCCTTAAGAACAAGGAGAAGATCCGGTTCATGTTCCGGTACCTCTTCGACCGCACCCTTGAGGATATCGAGGAGGAGCGCCGGGACTCGTCGGTCTACGAAGACCTCATCAACGCGCCGTGGGCGTCCCGGCGGTACATCGATGCCGCTTCACCGGCGGAGCTCGCGAGGGATTTCATCGCCGGGATGACTGACCGCTACTTCGAGCAGGTCTTCCGGCAGAGCCTCCTCCCGGAGAGGGTCCGGTCGAAATACCGGGTGGAAGGGCCCTTGCCGGGAGAGCGGGACCGGCCGTGAGCGAAGACCACGTCACCGGGCGCTATCGGCTGGAAATCCTGTTTTGGGCCAATAGGTATAACCCGCTGGTTCCTGTGAATTCATATCGCGTTACTCACTGACCCCCTCTATGCGCAGACTAATTCTCATTTTGGGCCTGGTCGCGGCTTTTGTTCTTGCAGCAGGCTGTATGGGACTTGTCGGCCCCGACCCGAAGGTCGTGCAGGACTCTGCAACCCGGGATATCAGTCTCTCAAAAGGCCTCGTGTACAACGTGAACGCGGAGATCCAGAACGACGGAAGTGACGGAGACGTCACCGTAACAGCGAGGCTGATCGATGAAGAGAAGGGATTTACGCGCGATGAAGTCTCGGTGCAGGTCTTCATCCCCGCAGGAGAGATAAAACAGGTCAGCCTCACGCTGGACGGGGACATTGGCAGGACATACCGGCACAGTGTCGAGGTGGGGTAGGCGGAAGGGGGCGGGGTTTTGTCTTCCCTCCTGGCGAACAGATTTCAGGACAATCCCGGTGTTAATCTGCATCCGCGGCAGATGACTGCATCTCTCTATAGTGTTTGCATTTGGCTCGTAATGGACATTCCAAATGCAACGGATTTTTTGACCTGCAGATCGCTGCTGAAAAATCAAGTGTGGCAAAGAGAAATCTACCTGGTTCAGCCACATCAAACAGAATGTCTGCCAGTTCCAGCACTTCCCTCTTCCTGCGGATCTCACCATTGAGATGTAAGCCAAAATACCTGTTTATGAACCGCGCTATATTTGCGTCCACAACGCGGTGAGGTTTCTTATAGCAGACTGTGATAATCGCACCGGAGACATATTCCCCCACCCCGGGAATGGCCTGCAACTCTTTTTCATCTTCTGGAAATATTCCCTGATTGTGCTCGACAATATATTTTGCCGCTTCGATAAAGTGACCCGATCGCCAGTGCAGTCCAAGATGCACTGTTACTTCTCTTATATCTGAGGGGTCGGCTTCCGCAAGAGCGTAAACGTCGGGATACTTCTGTAAAAATTGGATGTAGACTGGAATAACCTGATCTGCCCGGGTCCTATGAAGCATGAATTCTGCAATCATTATTCGGTAAGGGTCCTGGGTATGACGCCATGGAAAATCCCTGTAGTGCTTCTCGCCCCAGTGAAGAATATCTGATTGGAGTACCTCCATCTCACTTGGCTTCATGGTTTACCCTCCTATCAAGGTTGTATGAGAACCACGAAAAATAATCCTACGAATCCACCCCTTCTTTCCGGTCGCTTTCCGCCAGTGCCTGCAGTATTTTCTCAGCCTGCAGGATCTGTTCCTTCTTTGGTTTCATCCCTCTGCCGGACATCTTCTGCATCCGTCTGAGAAGAGCGATTTCCTCATGGGAAAAACACTCTGCTCCGGCAGCATCACGGATGATCTTCAGCCACTTCTGGGGAGTCAGCTTTCTGATAAATTGTTCGTAATCGACGGACTCCCCCAACAGTACAGGCCCGTGCCCGGCCGCTGCCCTGTCTACCTGCCCGGTGCCGGAAGCCTCTGTCTCCTCAGTCCTGCAGCGGGCTCTGGCGTCACGCGCCCTTACGGTTTCGTCGTCGACCAGTTCCTTCTTTAAAGCATCCGGGAGGGAGATGTTCTCCTTCTGCAGCGATTCCCAGCACTCCTCCTTCTTGCACCACTCGGTTATGTTCTTTCCTCCGGGAGGAGTTGTGATATGTGCGTGAACTATCCGGGACAGAGTAGCAATGGTATCCTCAAGAGCTGGTGAGAGCGCCTGCGCCTTCCAGGCCCGCTCAAGGTCAACACGCTGATTTGTGAGCTTCGACAGAAGGGCAACCGTGTAAGTAACGATATTTGCCTTATATCCGCCATATTTCAGGCCCTGGACGATCTTATCCGTGCGTCTGAAAAGAATTGCCTGTGCGATCAGGAGCCGGAAGTATTCGGCATCCGGAACAAACTCACCCCGCTCCCTGTACCGGATAATGAAATCGCGGTAATTCTTCTCCGCACCGAGACTGACAATATGAGGCAGCTGGTCCCAGGACTGTTCAAACTTCGCAAGATCTGTCTTGGTGAAACGCTGCCCGGTCGGATTCTGCTCCCCGAAAACCCTCCTCTGTTTCGGGGTGATTTTTCGTGCCTTATCGTCCTGGTACTGTCCGCGGGCACGCTCATAGTACCAGTGGGTTTCCATCTGGCTCCCTCGTTTTGCCGGAGCCCACATCTGACGGGCTATCTTCTGAATGGTAACGTGGAAGGGATCATTGGAGGTGAAGTCAGCGGTGTTTATTTTGTTCTGACTGTTGGCATATTCCGAGATTTTCGGAACGATGTAGTCGATATCTTCCGGGTTTTTCAGGACGGTCAGTTTAACCTGAACATAGGCTCCCGATACATCCGTTTTGTCCTTTGTACGGGCGTGATAGATCGATGCAGTTGTCTGCCCTCCGTTCACGATCTGAAAATCACGGATGCGACGGATCCCCGGCACCCCGCTGTCTGTATCCACCAGCTCGACATTTTCGGCAGTTGCAGAGATTCCGTTATTGTATGCCAGGAACATATGCGGCTGATTGAGAACCGTATCCCGGATCCCCTTGTTGACATTTCCTCTCATCTGCAGGTAGGCGCGGACATTCCGCTCAAGAAGCCGGGGACCAAACTTCCCATAGAGATCTGCAAGAACATCTGCCGGTATGATGCAGAGATACGAAGTATATACAGAATTCTCCTCCGGCATCGGAAGGCATAGGAGAGGTTTTCCGAAATCGCTGACCAGATCAATCTCAATCGGTTCCGGACGGTTCTCCGAACTTACCAGCCGGTGCAGCCGCTGCATGTCCCAGACGTGGCTGGAGATCCGGTATGAGCCGCAGTCCTCATCCTCGATAGCCTCGATACCGGCAATGCCGTCGGTCAGGACAAACAGCCGGACATGGGTGAGTCTGTTCCGGAGCTGGTATATGCGGTCGGCGAGGTCAAAAGCCGGTGAGGACTCCTCCAGATTCGTGTAGTCACGCCGGATTGCCCTGTCAAAGAATATTCTGAGTCGTTTCAGCTGTTGCTGGAGATCCCCCTTCGCAACGCGAACAGGCGGGCATTCACCGGTATAATACGAAACGAACAGATCAAGGGTCTCGTTATCATTGAAAAGCGCATACCCGTTAACTTTGATGCCTCGCGCCTGATGGGTGCATATCTCGCGGTCATCGATCTCTCCTGCATCGGCAAGGTACTCCATCATCAGATTTGTAAACTGCTCTTCCGAAAACGCCTCGGCATCCGTATCCCGGGAACCTGCGATGATATCCTGACGAAACTTCTCTGCAAACTGATCGAGATCTGTATCACTCATTTCTGCACCCTGCAATCTTTATCCGGAATGTCTCATCATCCACGACAAAAGCAGCACAGGCAGAGAGACTCACCGAGTACTGAACGTCCCCCACCCCGCTAACAAGAGCCCGTTCGGTTATCCGGGGAAAGCCTTCTCTGATGTGGAATATCTGCCCGGTGCGGTCTGCGTAGCCCGTATCCTCGTACCTGTCCCGGTGCTCATCCAGATAGCCTGCCAGAATCAGAAGATCCTCAAAAATCGTGGAATTAGCAGGATCTCCGGACAATTCGTCACGGATACTGTCAATAATCCCCGGCAGTGTCCCACCACCGTCACGCACCTCCCTGAGTGAAAGATGATACAGGTATAGCGCATCCAGACCGGTGTCATCCAGCTGCTGTTCACTCGCGATCGGCACTTTCTGATGCTGCTTGGCGATGCTGGTCTTCACCTCGATGGCAATGCCGGAGATCTGGTAGTCCTGCTGGGCCTTGCGTGGTCCTGTCCACGCTGGAACAGCCTGCCCGGCCCCGACAGCAGGTATGAGGTAATCCTGAAGGAACCTGAGTTCACCATACAGACCCCTTTGTGCAGCCGGGTTCAGTCCCTCCGCTCCATACCGGTCAAGAAACTGCTGCCACATCGCCAGCCGCTGAAGAAGAGCCTTTAACATTGCCTTCTCTGAAGGCTCGCGGGAACTGGTGAATACGACATCTTCCGTAAGCCGGGAGAAAATATCCTGATACCGGCGATCATTCAGGATCAGTTGGATTGTTGCATGGTGTCCCCTGTCTTCCGGCAGGACGGTCTGTTGTACCTCAAAACCTTTCGAACGCGGGAGTGACCACTGGTTGATTACGCTTTCACGTCCGATCCGGATCAGGAGCATCCGGGTGTTATCAGGCACCTGAACGCCAAGGAAGAAGTCAAAAGCCGATTCCTGAAGTACCCGCAGGGTGAGAATATCCTGTCGGGCAGTACCTCCGGCGCGCAGTTCCAGATCCGCCCAGATCCGGTCAAAATCTTCAGCTGTCAAACTCCTGCTCCCAGTAGACGTTATTCACCTTGTACTCTACCTTCACATCCATCGGGCTGCTAGGAATACTGAACGCAAGCCCTATAACTGGAACTTCGACCTTTGGTGGCTCGGGATCAAGCGGATAGATCAGAAGCAGTCCCCGCTGCGAAGACCTGACCGTCCGGATGTACGGGCCGCTCGGGACTTTCGGAACTTTTTGTGAGCGGGATTTCCGGTCAGGGTCTGCCTGCATCATCCGGAGAGCTTCATCGACCTGTTCTGAAGTGAGATCGATGTATTCATGCTTGGGATCGATAACGTGCCCCTTTGTCAGCGCGTACTTCGGATCAGACGGATTCGGATCTTTACGCCAGGTAAGGCCGATCTTGTGACCACCGAGGGAAAGAGTATGGGTCGGCGCACTATTGTTGATCAGGGCAATTGTCCAGTGCGTAAGTTCACCCCGGGCCGATCGTTTCATGAGATACTCTTTCAGGAGCCTCGGATTTGCCTTTCTGCAGGCTTCATGTATGATATACTCATTCAGCATCTCAAGAATGGCCTGGGTCGGCACATTATCCCAGAGAAGGTGCTGCTCGGAGGAACCGGAGAAACCGGAGGGGCTGCCCAGACCCCGGAGGAACTGATCGATCGCGTTCAGATTATTCCTGAGAGTCTCCGGGTCCCGGTGGAAGAATACTGTTTCAATGAGCGAGTTGCCAAATGATACGTTCATCACCGTTCCACTCCGCATCTTGTTCACAGCGGTAATCAGCAAGCCATCAGGATGTGTCCGGACACGGAGACCGTAATCGGACGGAGTGGCGTTCAGGGTTGCCATATAGTCGAATTCGCTTCGCAACTCCTCGGATGCAAGGTTGATATGCTGATACCATTCGACCAGATCCCGGGATGTGTAGAGCCGGCAGAGATCGATATAGCCCGGGCGGAAACCAAACCACCGCCCCATCTGCATCAGTGTGTCGTACATCTTTGATGCCCGGAGGTAGTAACTGACGCTGAGTCCTTCCAGCGTCAGCCCCCGGGAAAGTTTGTCCCCGCCGATTGCAATAGCGCTCAGCCCGTCAGGATACTCGTTATAATCCAGGGCATCCTTTGCCGTCCCGTTGATCAGTTTGACCTGAATCCGGGCTGCAGCATCATACAGATATGACTGCACCTCATTCCATGTCACTTCGGTTATCAGTGGATCGCTAATCTGCTGCAGAACAGAACATGTCGTCGGAACATAGTCCGAATCCCAGAGCTCCTTCATCTCCCCGTAGACCCCCTCAGGGGACAGAGGATCAGTATATTCCAGCTGACGGCGCAACCGGTTCAGTTCATCGTTGACCCGTCTCCCGACCTCTTTCTGAACATTAGTGTACCGGGTTACGTGGACCAGCATTGAGTTATGATTTTTCCGTTCACCGCGGGCTCTCCGGACAGCACATGAGAGGATGAAGGATTTTAACGCCTTCTTCAGGGATTCCGGGAGCCTCCCGGGGATGTGATCCTTTCCATGATCGTCGGGGATGAACTTCCGGTAGTCATCGATTTTCCTGATTATCTGAAGATCGCTCCGGCTTTCCGCATCGTTCTCCCCGTTCCGGGAGAACCCGAAGATCTGTGACGGACCGATGTAATTCGGTGGCGGCGGGAGATTTATGATGAAATCCCGGGGAAAAAGATCTTCACCGTGGGTCGTGGTCTCCCCCTCCGGGTAGATGAAAATATTGGCAAACGGTGTCGCGGTGTAACCCACGTATGCAGTCTTCTCAAAATGGCTCAGGAGAGCGCGTATTTTACCGTTTATCGCACTGACATCGTAATCATCAAGCGGAAGTCCGTTTTCGTCCCGTGGAATGGTAGTTGTGTTCACCGATGCATTATCCGCTTCATCATCGATGACGAGAAGGGGAATACCGTGTACAATTTTCTTCAGGGTGTGGGGGTCTTCGTGCCCTCTGATATTAACAGCCCAGTTGATAAGATTTGCAAGAACGGATTTGTTCTTCTTGACGACAAGCAGAATGGGATCACTGCCCCCGAGCATTACCCCGGCCTGGGACGCGATTTTCCGGTTGAAGTCACCCTTATCAGCACTGCTGGTCAGAGAGTGAACTGTGATGAATTCCTCTCCTGGCAGCCTTCCGACACCAATCCGGAGATTTTGATGGTCAAAAGCACGATTCAGCTGAGTATCAAATCCAAGAAAGCCCTGGTCGAGACGTAGCTGGGTCTGGCTTCGCAGACTCTTGTGCATGCCGGCAAGAACAATAATAAGTCTGTATCCTGCATCAGCCGCTTTACAGATAAGCCCTGTATAATTTGCGGTCTTCCCTGACTGGACGTGTCCGACCACCATGCCGCGGCGATCCCACGCTCCCTCCCGCTGCGGTTCCTCAAGCCGTTCCAGTACACTATCGGTGAGATCATCAAGGGTGATGATACTCTGCTCGGAGAAGCCCCTCTCCTCCATCAGATAGCGTTCGTACCGCTTCCAGAATTTCCATTCAACCTGACTTTTTCTATATGGAAGCCAGACAGTGTGATTCTTTTTTTCTTCCAGTATAGTTGCCGTGCCCCGCCAGACCTCGCACCGGGACTCAATATCCCTGATCAGCCGGTCTCTGTCCACAGAGTCCAGGTTCCCTTCCGCCTGCAGCATCGCAAGGACCAGGTTCACCTTCTTCTGGATTATTTCCGGGGTTGGACTCGCTTCTCCTTTCAGCATGACGAGAACGAGCGAAGCCGCCCTGTCATACGAATCTGCCATTATTTTTCCTCCATCGATTCGAAAAATGCTGCTACATACTCAGGATAATCACAGAATGGTTCCATCCGGGCAAGCCTTTTCCCCGCCTCGGCAGTAGAAACTCCGGAATGTCTCATGGATAACCAGATCTCATTCATCACCGCACGAAGCTCCTCTGACGGACAGCCTTCGAAGGGACGGCGAAGTTTGTCAGGATTTTCCGTATTATTTACGATAATTGTCGGGATCGGGACGGTTTCCTCAATCAGTCTCAGCATCGCCTCGATATTCTTCCTGTTGTCACCGGAATTCTCAAGGGCGGCTGCAACAAGAGGGTGGCTGCGATTGACGGTGTAGAAGTACGTACCATCCCTGACATTCGTATTCCATGGGAATACGAAATCCTCGGCAGTCTGACGTTCAACAACCTTCCCCCGGTGTCGGTACACCGCCGTGGCACGCTCGATCGTCAGACGGGCAATACGTTTAAAGTCGCCCCGGAGGTGAGCGGGAGGGCGGGCAACGGATTTTCTGACATCAATTTTCCAGTCTTCGTCCATTGAGTTGGGAATATCCACGATTATCCGGGCAAGTTTGGTATGCGCTTCCTTCCGGAATCCGAGACCGAGCCAGTCCCCGGCGACAATGAGGCGGTTATTACGATAGATGTAAAAACCCTGGCGGACATTCCAGCCACCCGGTCCGCCTGCGACCTCGTATGCCCGGTCACTCAGCTTTGACCGGTAAGGAAGAACGAACGGACGCACGGTAATCTTTTGTCCCGAATGGTAGAGAGGTTCCTCGGGGAGGAGCTGTGTCGTGGGGTGATTTCTGAGAAACGGATCCCATGGGGGAAGTGGGCGGTTATTGATAAAAATTTTCAGGGAATTCGGGCTCTCAAGGAACCGGTGGAATACCATGCCAAGATGACTTTTGACCGTGTCAATATGCTCGTAAAAGAGTTCCTCACGCCGGGAATCATCTTTCTCGGCTCCCCGGACCAGACGATCAATCCACTCCCACAGAACGATTGTGCCGCTTTTCCTGGTTTTGAGGGCCGAAAAAGTGCTGTCACTATCCCGTGGATCCACCTTCCTTAATCGCCATTCTCTGCACTGGTTTACATAATCGAGATCCCAGATCCGGATAGCCGGTTCATGTCCGGTTGCTTTCGATCCGACAGAGATCTTTCGGCACTGTGAAAACGAGGCGGTCTTCAGGCCGAGTCCGAACCGGCCAAGATCCCCGGGATCACGCTCTTCCAGCGGACTCCTGCTTCCCGGCCGCATGGCGTTAACCAGCTCGTCTTCGGTCATTCCACAGCCGTCGTCCATAATGGCAATGGTGGACTGCTCTCCACTCCAGGAAAACTGAATGTGGATATTACGGGCACCTGCAGTGACACTGTTATCGACGATATCAGCGATGGATGCCTCAAGACTGTAACCAAATGACCTTAACGATTCAATCAGCGCTCCCGGATCAGGATTTACTACTTCAAAACCTTCTGATACATTAGAGTCCATATTCAGTCATCCCGGGTGGCGCTGTGCCAAAAAGGCAAGCTAACATTATCGGAAATGACATGCAATGAAGGTTAAATCTTTTGATCCTGGTTTCAGGCTTTTTCAAGCAAGGTCTTTATTTTCCGTGCGATCCCTGTGGCCATCAGCGGGGGGACTGCGTTTCCAATCTGGACATATTGCGCAGTTCTCGGGCCTTCAAAGAGATAATTATCGGGGAATGACTGGATACGGGCAGCTTCACGCACTGTAAGAGAGCGGGCCTGCCTGATGTCGGGATGGATAAAGTAATGCCCATCTTTAGAAAGATGAGCAACGACCGCATGGGAAAGCCCGTCACCGTCGACCACTTTAAACCGATCCCGGAACGATGACCGGTTTTTATGTGTCTTCAGATTTTCCGGCAGATCGTCGTAATGCAGACGTTTACCTTCCTTCCACATCCGTATCGCAATCCGGTAGATCTCGCGGTCTCTATCAATATGGGTCCTAGCAACATGATGCCGGACATATTTCTGGCCGTTTCGGATCTCATACTTCCGGAGATATTTGCACGGACGCACGGCCCTGTAACTCTGAGGGCCATCGGTACCTGTTCCGGGTTCGAGCTCAGGAAGATCCGTCAGCACGTTCCGTACGTGATACGGAGGTTCATCGCATCCAAATACTGGACACTCAAAATCATATTCTTTCTTCCATCCGATGAAGATGATCCGCTTTCGGTTCTGCAGGACGCCGAAATCCCGTGCATTCAGTATCTGCGGTTCAGCATTGGTGTAATACCCGAGACGATCGATCCTCCGGAGAAAGTCCGAATAAATTTCGCCGTTTCTGGCACTGATAAGGCCGGGGACGTTTTCAAACACGAATACCTCCGGCTCAAATTCGTTGATGAACCGGAGGTAATGGAGATACAGGTGATTTCGCGGATCATTCCGCATACTTTCCGGGTCCCTGCCTCTTCCAATCAGGGAGTATGCCTGACAGGGCGGACCTCCGATTATCACATCCACCTCATCCCGGCCAATTTCAGCAAGCCTTCCATAGACCTGTTTTACTATTGAATCCTCTGTCACACGCGACAGTTCACAATTGATGACTCCGGAATCCGGGATGCCAAGCGATTCACACTCATCAAGAAATTCATCCCGGGTCATCTCCAGGTTATAGTAACGATTATAGATCTCCTGATGCCCTTTTGCGCGGAGAGCGTGATACAGAGTCCGGGTTTCAAGCGTCCGTGCGGCATGGGTGTTCATTTCGATATGTGAAACGATGTTGAAGTCGTTCCGGAAGAAGCCCTCGGTGAGTCCGCCCGCACCTGCGAACATATCCAACACTATGTACTGAGCCACCATCGGAACTCTCACCTGATAATCTGAATCGAAATGAAATTGAGCCTAACAGATAGGTTTGCCAGGATAAGGACTTATAGTTTCCTTTTCGCATATAACGTCCTGCCGTGCGCGGGGCGAAAGTGGAGGGCTCGTCATAATGGTTTAAAATACAAAGACTACGCGGTCAACGAGGAACTGTTCCACTGGCAGTCGCAGAGCACCACATCCGCGTCGTCACCGACCGGCCAGCGCTACATCGAGCACGAACAGCAGGGGAACAAGATCCTCCTCTTCGTCCGCGAGTACAACAGGGTCGACGGCGTCACGCAGCCGTATCTCTTCCTCGGGACCGCCCGGTATCTCTCCCATGAAGGGAGCCGGCCGATGAGCATCACCTGGAAACTCGACCGCCCGATGCCGCCGGGCTTCTTCCTGAAGGCAAACAAGATGGTGGTAGGGTAGCCGCCGAAACCTACATCGTGGATAGCATCAAATCACGGATAAATGAACCGTTGCTTGCCGCGGGGAGGCGTGGTACCATCCTGACGAACCACAGATGCCCGGCCGTCCTGGTCCACGGGTGGCGAAGCCATCCCGGCATCTGGAACCGCCTCACCCCGGGGCTCACGGAGGCCGCGGTCCCCTTCTGGAGGTTCGATCACACGGCGATGCAGAGCGCCGGGACGGAGGCGATCGCCCTCGCTCTCCAGGACTACATCCGCGCAAAACGGGAGGAGACCGGGTACGACGGCCCGGTCGATGTCGTCTGCCACTCGATGGGGACGTGCATCGCCCGGTACCTCCTCGAAGTCCTCGACGGCGACGACCGGGAGGAACAGGTCCGGCTCCTGGTCGGGATCGGCCCGCCGAACAACGGCTCGGCCATGGCCGAACTCTTCAACGACCCCGAACGGGGTCCGGAGGTTATCCGGCGCCTCGCAGGGGTCTTCGTGCCGGAGGACTACGACCCCCGGGAGGACACCATCGTCCAGGAGTTTCGGCCCGGGAGCAGGACCGTTGCGGCGCTCCGGGACGCCGGGACCCGTGACGACATCGCCTACCGGATCGTCCTCGGCGCGAACCTCACCGCGACCCCGGCGTTCTTCCCGGCCTTCGGCGGGAAAACCTGGGAGATCGGTCCGGACGGAGGGTGGCGGACGACCTACGCCGGTGACGGCATCGTCCCCCACACCAACTCATACCTCCCCGGGGCAGGGGTGGACGTGCTCCCGGCAGACCCCGGGAACCTGGCCCGGCACCCGGAGCGCTACTGCCACACCATGTTGCCGAGAAACCCCGAGGTAGTCGCCCGCGTCACGGGGTACCTCTCGGGCCTCTCACCGTCTCCCTAAGGCCTGCCGTGCGGACTCCGCCCAGGAGTTGACCGCCCGCTCCAGGTCTTCCCCGGCCTTCCGTGCCGCCTGCTCGATACGTTCGTGTCCTTCGGGCGTTCCTAAGAGGTGGTGGCCCGCGTTCATCACATCATTGACCGCCTTCCGGACCGAGCTGGATGCCTCGTGCACATGCTCATCAACGGTAGGGGCTGCCGGTGCCGGCTCCTTCTCCGGTACGGGGGCAGGATCAACGACCCACCGCCCCCGCTCGAAGCGACCTTCTGTCTCGCTCATAAACGTGGGTGTAGGTCCGCCCGGAATAAATAGCTGGCTTTTTTGTACCACACCTCCGGTCTCCGCAGGGGGTGCACAGGTTCATCTACCTCCAGGGTCCAGAAGGAGAGTAATGCTCAGGGTTGCTGCCATCGAGGCATGTGAGCGGGCGCTCTCCCCGGGCACCTGCCGGATGCGGATCGTGCGAGCCGCCGCGTTCGCGCCCCTCTTACTCCTGGCGGTCCCGCTCCTCCTCGGCCTTGCCTTCGGCATACCTCCGCCAGCGGTCTTCGCCCTCATCGCATCGACCCTCCTCCTCCAGGCGGCCGCAGCCGTCGTCGGCCTCTCGCTCGGGCTCCACCCTGCGGTCGTCCTCGCTTTCCTGACATCGGTGGCGGCCGCCGTCATGCTCGGCATCCTTGAACTCTGCGACCTCTTCGCCGAGCGCTCTCGATTTATCCAGGGGCTTCTCCGGAATATCGACGCGAAGACCGGGAGAATTGAATCCTTGAAGCGTTACGGAGCCCTGATGCTCGTCCCGGTCATATGGATCCCCGGGATCGCTCTCTACGGTGCCCCTGTCGTCGCGTGGCTCTTCCAGTACCCGAGGAGCACCTCTCTCCTCTGCATGCTCGCCGGATGGATAATCGCGGTCATCGTGGTCATGGCGGCGACGATGGGGCTCGTCCACCTGGCCTTCTGACCTGCGCGTGCATCTTTGGCCGGTACATCGGGGTCTGGCCTGCCTCTTTACTCTCCTCCCCGGGGAGGGCACTGCGTTTCCGTCCTCGCCGGCGCATGGCGTGACCCTAAGGTATAAATATTCACAATTGTTATCTATGATGGGTAAGATTAACAATTGTTAATCCAACATCCTGCCGAGGTGGCGGAACGGCTACGCGGTTGACTGCAGATCAGCTCCATCCCGGTTCGACTCCGGGCCTCGGCTTGAGGCATCCCCATGAAAGAACAGGTTCAGAAGACGTTCGAAGCGCTCTTTGCGCTCGAGGATATCCGTGAAGTGCTCCGGGAGGCGCTCCCGACCGGTCCTGAGCCCGACGAGGAGCGAGCCATCCGCGAGGGTGTCGCCCGGGTCCGGGCCATCCTCGACGACCTGGAGGCGGGGACCGGGACCCCTGCGGTCACGAAGATCGCGGGCAGCCTCGATATCCGGAACCGGGAAGAGGCATATATCAACATCCAGCCCATCCAGGCCGCCGGCCGCCTGACTCTCGAAGCCCGGAAGGCGCTCATCGCCTACGGCGACGGCTACTCCACCTGCGACGCCTGCCGAAAGCCGTTCCGCCTCGACAAGATCACAAAGCCCCCCATCGCGGCGTTCCACGAGGATCTCGCCCGGTTCCTGAACATGGACGTGGTCCGCGTCGTTCCCGGCGCCCGCCGGGGGTTCCAGGCGGTCGCCTCCACGCTCGTGGAGAAGGGCGACCCGGTCCTCGTCTCATCTCTCGCCCACTACACGGAGTTCCTTGCCGTCGAAGGGGCGGGCGGCGTGGTGAAGGAGGTCGGGCTCTCGAAGCAGAACCTCGTCACTCCCGACGCCGTCGCCGAGAAAATCGAGGACGTCCGGCGTGAGACCGGGCGGAATCCAGCGCTCATCATGATCGACCACGTCGACTACCAGTTCGGGAACGTTCACGACGTCGCCGGCATCGCGAAGGTCGCTCACCAGTACGACGTTCCCTTCCTCCTCAACGGCGCCTACACGGTCGGGACCATGCCCGTCGTCGGCAAAGCGATCGGGGCCGATTTCGTCGTCGGCTCCGGGCACAAGAGCATGGCCTCCCCCGCTCCCTCCGGGGTCCTTGCCGCCACCGCCGAGTGGGCGCCGCGGGTCTTTCGGACCACGACGATGACCGGGGATCTCACCCACCGGAAGTTCGGGGTCAAGGAGGTGGAGATGCTCGGGTGCACCCTGATGGGGGCGAACCTCATCGCCATGATCGCCTCGTTCCCGACCGTCCGGGAGCGTACCCTCCACTGGGATGAGGAGGTGAAGAAGTCCAACCACTTCATCGACGGCCTCCTTGCCATCGAGGGGACGAAGGTCCTCTCCGAGTACCCGCGGAAGCACACCCTCACCAAGGTGGACACCACCGGGAGTTTCGATGCAGTCGCCGCGACCCACAAGCGGCGGGGCTTCTTCCTCTCCGACGAGCTCTCCCGGCGGGGTATCGCCGGGGAGTTTGCCGGCGCCACCCGGACCTGGAAGTTGAACACCTTCGGCCTCTCCTGGAAGAAGATCCGGTACCTGACGGAGGCCTTCCAGGAGATCGCCGCAAAATATGATCTTACAACAAGGACAGAATAAGCATGAGCACGCACCACTATCGGCCGGGCACGCTCGCCCTCCACGCCGGCCAATCGCCCGATCCGGCGACGAAAGCCCGGGCAGTACCGATCTACCAGACGACCTCCTACGTCTTCCGTGACACGGAGCACGCGGCGAACCTCTTTGCACTCAAAGAACCCGGGAACATCTACACGCGGCTGATGAATCCCACCACCGACGTCTTCGAACAGCGGATGGCCGCCATCGAAGGGGGGACCGGAGCGGTCGCGGTCGCGTCGGGGATGGCGGCGATCTCGAACGCCCTCCTTGCCATCACCCGGCCGGGCGACGAGATCGTCGCCGCTGATAACCTCTACGGCGGCACCTACGAACTCTTCAACTACACCTTCCCGAAACTCGGGCGGCGGGTGGTCTTCGTCGACTCGACCGACCCGGAGGCCTTCCGATCAGCAATAACGGAGAAGACCCGGGCGATCTACGCGGAGTCGATCGGGAACCCCAAACTGGACGTTCCCGATTTCGCGGCCATCGCGGCGATCGCCCACGGGGCCGGCGTGCCGTTCGTCGTGGACAACACCGCCGCGGTCGGCCTGGTCCGCCCCATCGACCACGGCGCCGATATCGTCGTCCTCTCGGCCACCAAGTTCGTCGGGGGTCACGGCACCTCTATCGGCGGGGTGATCGTCGATTCCGGAAACTTCGCCTGGGATAACGGGAAGTTCCCCGGGTTCACCGAGCCCGATCCCTCGTATCACGGGCTCCAATACTGGGAGACGTTCCGTGACTACCCGGGTTCCGGGAACGTCGCCCTCGCCTACAAGGTCCGGCTTGAAGTCCTCCGGGACATGGGTGCGTGCCTCTCGCCGATGAACGCCTTCCTCCTCCTGCTGGGGCTTGAGACGCTCCACCTCCGGATGGAGCGGCACTCGGAGAACGCCCTTTGCGTCGCCCGGTTCCTCCGGGACCACCCGAAGGTCGCCTGGGTGAACTACCCCGGCCTCCCCGATCACCCGGCCCACGCCGTCGCCCGGAACTACTTCGCCGGGGGTTTCGGCGCTCTGGTCGGGTTCGGGGTGAAAGGGGGGTGCGACGCGAGCAAGAGGGTGATCGAGCGGCTGCGGCTCTTCTCGCACCTTGCGAACATCGGCGACGCAAAGAGCCTCGTCATTCACCCGGCGAGCACCACCCACCAGCAGCTGACGCCCGCGGAGCAGGCGGCATGCGGTGTGACTCCAGACTACATACGCCTCTCCGTCGGCATAGAGGATATCAGGGATATCATCGAAGACCTCGACCTGGCTCTGCGGGATGCGTAACATGCCCGGATCCGTCGGTACCGTGAGGACGGAGCACGCCACCTTCCCCGAGCCCCTCACCCTCGAGAGCGGTGCGGTTCTCGCGCCGGTGACGATCGCCTACGAGACCTACGGCCGGTTGAACCGGGAGAAGAGCAACGCGATCCTGATCTGCCATGCCCTCTCCGGCGACGCCCACGCGGCTGGTTTTCACGACGGCGAAACCCGGCCCGGGTGGTGGGACGGCGTCATCGGTCCCGGAAAAGCCTTCGACACCGACCGCTACTTCGTCGTCTGCTCGAATGTCATCGGGGGGTGCAAAGGCTCGACCGGGCCGGCCTCCGTCAACCCGGCGACCGGCCGGCCCTACGCTCTGGCGTTCCCGGTGATCACCGTCCGGGATATGGTCCGGGCGCAGAAACGACTGATAGAGCATCTCGGGATCGACTGCCTCGCCGCGGTGGCAGGCGGTTCGATGGGGGGCATGCAGGCGCTCCAGTGGGCGGTGGCCTACCCGGAAGCGGTCCGGAAGGTGATCGCCATCGCCACGACCGCACGCTCGACCGCCCAGCAGATCGCCTTCAACGAGGTCGGGCGGCAGGCGATCATGGCCGACCCCGCGTGGGCGGGTGGGGGCTACCCGGGCGAACGCCCCCCGGTGCAGGGGCTTAGTCTCGCCCGGATGATCGGGCACATCACCTACCTCTCGGACGGAGCGATGCGCGAGAAGTTCGGGCGGAACCTGCAGGGCCGCAGCACTGTTGGCTACGGCTTCTCCACCGAGTTCCAGGTCGAGAGTTACCTCCACCACCAGGGCGACACCTTCACCCGGCGGTTCGACGCCAACTCCTACCTCTACATCACCCGGGCGCTCGACTACTTCGACCTCGCCGTGGACGACTCGCTCGCCGCCGGTTTTGCCGGGACGAAGGCCTCGTTCCTGGTCGTCTCGGTCTCCTCCGACTGGCTCTACCCGCCCTACCAGTCCGAGGAGATCACCGATGCGCTGGCCGCGAACGGTATCAACGTCCAGTACTGCGAGATCCGGTCGAACCACGGGCACGATGCCTTCCTCATCGAAGACGGGCAGATGAACTACCTCATCGGCACGTTCCTCGACCACCTGCTCGTCCGGGACGTCATGGAGACGGACGCCCCGACCATCGCTGAGGAGGCGTCCATTCACGACGCAGCAAGGATCATGATCGAGAACGCCGTCAACCACCTCCCCGTCCTCGCCGAGCGGGGCGACCTTGCCGGGATCGTCACCTCCTGGGACATCGCGAAAGCGGTCGCCTGCCGGTACGGGAGCCTCGACGAGATCATGTCCCGTTCGGTCGTCACCGCCGCGCCGGACGAACCGGTCACGGAGGCCGCTCGAAGGATGGAAGAACGTTCGATATCCGCCCTTCCCGTCGTCGACGCCGATCAGCGGGTGATCGGCCTCATATCGAGCGATGCCATCAGCACGCTGATAGGACGATGCGCATGACCCAGAATGAATTACAGAAGAACGAGCAGGCCCTCCTGGTCTTCGGGTGCCCGGAGGTTCCGGTGCAGGCGGCGATCGGCCTCTACCTTGCAGGCCGGCTCAGTGAAGACGGCTACGACGTCCTCAGTGCTGGAAACCCCTCGGTTCTCGGTCTCCTCCGCGTCTCCGACCGGAAGAAGCGCTACATCGGAAGGACCGTCGACCTCGACCGCTGTATCGGGGAGGTCGCAGAGGGGAAGAGAGACGCCGGCCTCTGCGTGGTATTCGCCCATAACGATGCCGGCATCTCGTACGCCGCCTCGATGCGCTACCTGCTCCCGGGAGCGCGTCTCGTCGTCGTCGTCTTCGGCCGGAACGCCGAAGAGCTCGCGGCGCAGGTTGATTTTCCCTGTGAAACGGTCGTGGAGAAGGCGGTCCACAACCCGGGAAAACTGAAGAAAAGCATTGACGAGGTCTTCGGATGGCGTGCATCGACGAGTTGAACCCGGAGATCCTCCTCCGGGGAGCCTCTTTTGCGGAGTGCCGGACGGCGGTGGAGAAGCGGTGCCGCGAGGTCTACTACGTCGACCCGGGGTACGCGATCTTCGATACGCATATCATCGGGGTGCCGCCGATCGCCGTCGGGGTGGAGGATACCTTCATCGTCTTCCCCTTCACCAAACCCTGCCACGGGACATTCCTGATCCGGGTGCCGGGGGATGAGGAGGTCGAACGACTCAGGCAGAAGGGCAGACCCGGAGGAAAGCGATGATCGATACAGAGCAGGTCTGGCTGGTGCGCTACTCCGAGGTCTTCCTCAAGTCGGAGCCCGTCCGCCGGGAGTGGGAGAAGACCCTTATCCGGAACATCAAACGGGTGCTTCCGGGTGCAGAACCCCGGCGGGAGCGCGGGAGGATCTGGCTTGCCGGGGAGGTCGACCCGGAGGTGCTCAGGAACGTCTTCGGGATCGTCTCGTTCTCGCTCTGCGACGTCGTGCCGCTCGACGATCTCCCGAAGGGTCTCCTCGCGTTCTGCGAGCGTCACGGTATCGCAGAGGCTGCGACCTTCGCCCTCCGGATCCGGCGCATCGGGAAGCACTCATTTACTTCCAAGGATCTCGCAGAACGGCTCGGGAACCTGGTCCGGGCGGAGTACCCGCACCTCCGCGTCGATCTCGACGACCCGGGACGGGAGATCTTCGTCGAGGTCCGGGACGGGACCTGCTACCTCTTCGACCGGAAGATCCCGGCCGTCGGCGGCATTCCCCTTGGCGTCGAGGGAACGCTCGTCGCGCTCGTTTCCGGCGGCATCGACTCACCGGTTGCGGCCTATCTGATGATGAAGCGCGGGTGCCGGATCGTCCCGCTCTATGTCGGGCTCGAAGGCTATCTCGATGAGACGAACCTCGCCCGGACGAAGGCCACGGTCGAGGCCCTCCGCCGCTACCAGCCGGATATCGAACTCATGGTCGTAGGGGACGGCTACCTTGCCCGGGCACGGCGGGTGCTTGAGGAACGGGGGCAGGAGCGCTACACCTGCTTCCTCTGCAAGCGGCGGATGTACCGGATCGCCGTCGAGATCGCCCGGAGAGAAGGGGCAAAGGGGTTCGTCACCGGCGAGTCGATGGGGCAGGTCGCGTCGCAGACCCTCGACAACCTGATGGTGCTCACCGATGCGGCGACGATCCCGGTCTACCGGCCGCTGATCGCGTTCGACAAGGAGGATGCCGTCCGGCTCGCCCGCGAGATCGGAACATTCGAGGCGTCGATCGCCCCTGCCTGCGGGTGCGGAGCGGTGCCGGCACGCCCCTCCACCGCTGCAACGATCGAGACGGTCAGTACCCTGGAGGAAGCGGTGGGAGATGCCGGGGACGTGGAAACGCTCAGGATGCGGCCGGCCCACAACATGCGTGAGTAACGGATAGGAGATTGATGCAGATGGGACGGATATACCATGATATCACCTGGACGATCGGGGGCACCCCGCTCGTCCGATTGAACCGCGTGACGGAAGGCTCCCGGGCGACGGTCCTCGCCAAGGTGGAGTCATTCAACCCGATGGGGAGCGTGAAAGACCGGATCGGGGTCGCGATGATCGATGAAGCCGAACGAACCGGTGAGATCCGGGAGGGGACGACGATCGTCGAGGCGACGAGCGGCAACACCGGGATTGCACTCGCGTTCGTCTGTGCAGCCCGCGGTTACCCGCTCGTGCTGGTGATGCCCGAGACGATGAGCGTGGAGCGGCGCAAGCTCCTCGCAGCGCTGGGCGCCGAGGTGGTTCTCACGCCCGGAGCCGAGGGTATGACGGGGGCGGTCAGCCGTGCGGCCCGGATCGCCGCCGGGAAGCCGAACGCCTACTTCGTGCCCCGGCAGTTTGACAACCCGGCGAACCCCGCCGTCCATCGCCGGACGACGGCCGAGGAGATCTGGCGGGATACCGACGGGACCGTCGATGCCGTCGTCGCCGGTGTCGGGACGGGCGGGACGATCACCGGAATCGCCGAGGTCATCAAGGCACGAAGACCCTCTTTCCGGGCAATTGCCGTCGAACCGGCGGAGTCTCCCGTCCTCTCCGGCGGAACGGCCGGCCCGCACCGCATTCAGGGAATCGGGGCCGGTTTCGTGCCGGGCGTTCTCAGGACCGATCTCGTCGACGAGGTTCTCCGGGTCACCTCCGCGGACGCCTTCGCGATGAGCCGCCTGCTCGCCCGCAAAGAGGGGATCCTTGCCGGCATCTCGTCGGGCGCGGCTGTCCACGCCGCCTGTGAGGTCGCCCGCCGGCCGGATTACGAGGGGAAGGTTATCGTCGTGATCCTCCCGGATACCGGCGAGCGGTATCTCTCGACGGATCTCTTCGAGGCGCAGTAGGGGGACGGGACGCGGTGAGCATCAGGGAAGATATCCAGACAGTCTTTGCAAAAGACCCGGCAGCCCGGTCGACGCTCGAGGTGATCTGCTGTTACCCGGGTCTCCACGCCATCTGGGCGCACCGGATCGCGCATGCCTTCTATCGCCGCCGGCTCTACTTCCCGGCCCGGTTCGTCTCCCATATCTCGCGGGCGCTGACCGGGATCGAGATCCACCCCGGCGCGAAGATCGGCCGCCGGGTCTTCATCGACCACGGATCGGGCGTCGTGATCGGGGAGACCGCCGAGGTCGGCGACGACGTCCTGATCTACATGGGCGTGGTGCTCGGCGGCACCGCGCTCGAGCGGACGAAGCGGCACCCGACTATCGAGGATAACGTCGTCATCGGGTCGGGGGCGAGTGTCCTCGGTCCCATCACCGTCGGGCGCGGGGCGAAGATCGGGGCGGGTTCGGTCGTCGTCCGCCCCGTCCCCGCCGGTGCGACGGTCGTGGGCGTTCCGGGCAGGCTCGCCGGCCCGAAGTGCCGGAAGGGCCAGGAGAGACTCGACCGCGGCGACCTCCCCGACCCGATGCTCCGGGTGGTCAGCCGCATTCTCGACCGGCAGAACCGGATCGAGGAGCGGCTCCGGGCGGTGGAGCGGTCGGGACTGGTTGGCGGTAAACGGCAGGAGGAGATCGCGATCGAGGAGAGTATCCGGGCGGCGCTTAAAGAAGTGATCGACCCGGAGGTCGGGATCGACGTCGTCGACCTCGGCCTGATCAAGGGGATCACCGTTCAGGACTCCTCGGTGCTCGTGGAGATGGTCCTGACCACCGCCGCCTGCCCGCTCGTCGACTACCTTACTGACCGGGTCCGACGCCGGGTGCTCGACGTAAGCGGCGTCCGGGACGTCGAGGTCCGGGTGCTCGACGAGCCCTGGGACTGGGACCGGTTTTTCAGCCAGAGGGATGTTCTCAGGGAATTCTGAAGTCGGCCCTACCGGGGAAGGTCCAGCATCCGCCGGATTGCCGTCCGCGCCCGGACGGCGGTCTCCTCCGGGACCGTCACCCGCGGATTGAGCCGCTCGAGGGCCGCAAGCACCTTTGCGAGATCGGTCTTCTTCATAAAAATCAGGCAGGAGACCCCCGGTTTCAACCGGGGGAGGAATGCCGTCTGCCTGTCCCAGTATACTGTTGTGTTTTCCAGGTAATATAGGTTAGGAGGGTACAATCTTCCCCCTTTACACTCTGAGTCACCCCCTTCCCGGTGACCGCGCCATGTAATGATAACTTTCCTTTCACCTCGTCGGGCAAGGAGGCCCCCTGCGCAAGCGGGGGGAGGAATTGCCCACATCAAGCCCCGTACACGTTCGCCCCGCGGGAGTTATCGTATAGACAGATGAGCCCCCAAGATAAGAGGTAATGGCATTGCGAGTCGTCAGCAACTATCTGCGCCTTCCCCAGAAGACGTTCTGGATCCTCGACACGCTCGCGTACCATGCAAAAAACATGTACAATGTAGGACTGTACAACGTCCGGCAGCACTATGCGACGCACCGGGAGAACCGTCAGATCCTTCTGGGCCTCCGGCCGGATCTCACCTCGGGGGTTGACATCCTGGTCGGATCCTACCTCCCGTTTACCCGGAAGAAGGACTTCCCCTACAAAGAGTGCAGCACCTACGTGCAGTCAAAGCCGAACGAAAACTACGGATTGCTGCACAGCGACACCGCTCAGCAGACCCTCAAGTCCGTTGAAGAGGCGTACAAAGGGTATTTTGAGCTGCTAAAA
>DASQ01000089.1:0-22020 GCA_002503885.1 Methanoculleus marisnigri
CGTCCACGAGGTTCAGCCCGAGCAGAAGTACGTTGACAACGGCCTCTACCAGGCATGGGACCTCGGGGTCACGAAGCACGTTGCGGTCAACACCGCGGGCAAGTTCCTTGACGTCACCAATGCTCGACCAGACAGGTATTGGAACCCGAAGATCGATGCCGTGCAGTCTCGGCGGGACCACTGCAAAAAGAAGAGCCTGAAGTGGAAGAACCTCAATCACATCAAGCGGAAGATGGAACGGAAGCGGGGCAACCAGCTCAAAGACTTCCAGCACAAGGCGAGCAAGAACCTCGTTGAGAACACCCGGGCCACCACGATCCTGGTGGGGGACCTCTCCGTCAAGCAGATGCCGAAGTCAAAGCGGGCTACGCCCGGGCTCAACCGCTCCACCCAGAACGCAGGACACCTCTCGCGGTTCACCGGATTTTTAACCTACAAGGCAGCCCTTGCAGGTAAGAGAGTAATAACGATCGATGAACAGAACACGACGAAGACGTGCTGTGTATGCGGAGCGGTTCACGATATGCCGCTCTGGAAACGAGTTATGAACTGTGAATGCGGGAACTGCATCGATCGAGACCAAAATAGTGCGGTCAATATCATGGTGCGGTTCCTATCACAAAATGCCCGGTGGACGGGCTACCGGCAGTTCGCCAGCAATCTGCGACAAACAGGTCTGAGGCTCCCCGAGAGCCCCGGACACTCGCAGGAAGCCCCCTGCGCAAGCGGGGGGTAGTTCACGAGTCAAGAGAGCAAAAAAGGAAGTGGCGGTGCTGTTTCGGCAGCGCCTGTTGCTGTTGTTGTTCTGCTTTTTTGAACCAGACGTGGGTGCGGGTCCCCCTCACTCCTCCGGGCCGTAGCGCCGCCGAAGGATCGCCGGAGCGTTTGGCGTTCCTCCGGCGGCTGCATCCGCAAGCAGCGGGGGATCGCCGGCGGTACAGCCCCGGGGGAGCGGGAAAGCCGGAGTCCCGGAGGCCGTCTGCGCCTCCCGCCACTCCCAGACGGCCTCCATCACGTCTCCTGCCGTCGCCATCACGCTCGCCGTCCCGACGTCCACCACGACGGGATTTGTAATGTTCCAGCGTCCGATGACCGTATCGAGGAGCCGGCGCCGGACCGTCCAGACCATGGGGGGGTGCGGGTGCGCGAGCAGTTGATCCAGCTGCTCCGCCCAGACCGCACCCTGGAGCTCGAACCTCCCCACCTCGTCGATGACCACCAGGTCGGTCTCCCGGGGGTCCGGCGGTGCGAGCGCCCGGCGGCCGAACGCAAGCCCTTCGGGCCGGAAGTAGAATCGGCCGTGGACCTCGCACCGGGGGTCGGGGTCGATCGAACAGAGCTCCTCGTGCCTGCCGGTGGCGAGGTCGACGAGGGTGAACCCGGACCTCCGCCCGTCCCGCATATGACCGGGAGCGATCACGCCCCGGGCCCGTACGTTCAGCCCGACGGTGAACCCGAGAACCAGGTGCAGGAACGTCGTCTTGCACTGGCCCTGCCCGCCGGTGATGATGAAGACCGGCGTCCGGTCGCTCATCCGGGGAGACCTCCGGTTATGAGGGCTGAATTGGGGGACCCGAGTAAATCCCGGCCGGGGTCCGGGTTGACGTTCGCTCCGGAGTACATGGGTATACATTGCGGCTTTCGGTATAAAACACTTTTACTTATTGTTATTGTTAAATCCGTGTGGTTTACTTGCGGGTGGGAGCAGGGCCCGTAACCCTTATGCGAGGCCCGGCGCCAGGAGTGCCCATGGACCAGGAGAAGGCCTGCACGGCCTGCAGAAAGAACCTCGTCCCGCGCGAAAAAGGACCGGAGACGGCACCGCCGGGGGAGGACGCCCTCTCCGGGGCCGACCGCGAGCTCTCGAACCTCGACCTGATCGAGCAGGTCTGCAGGACGACGACGCTCGAGGACCCGCTCGCAATCGCCTGCAGGATCATGCAGCGGCCCCAGATCAGCCTCCACGGCCCGGAACACCACTTCCTGGTGCCGGCCGTCCTGATCGCGGCCTACTACAACCACCGGGGGAGCCCGGAGAAGAAGGATTCGGCGCTCCGGCAGGCGAGGAAGCGGGCAGAGGCCGTCCAGCCGGCCTTCTGCGGCACCCACGGGGCCTGCGGCGCGGCAATCGGCACCGGGATCTTCATGAGCCTGATCACGCACTCCGGCCCGCTGAAGAAGGAGGAGTGGTCGCTCTCGAACCAGATGACGGCGCGGAGTCTTGCGGTGATCGCCGTGAGCGGCGGGCCGCGCTGCTGCAAGCGGGACTCGTGGCTCGCGATTGGCGAGGCGGTGAAGTTCCTCGCCGAGAAGTGCGGCATCAGCCTGCCGGTGACGGAGCATATCGCGTGCGAGTACGCCACCATAAACCGCGACTGCACGGGGTTGATGAATGCCCGTTCTACCCCGGCGAGGAGACCGGCGCGTGAGGGGACGTACCCCCGCATATCATATAAGTAGCAACGGCGGACAATACCTTACGGAGATTTTCTTATGACTGACCAGAAGAATGGAACGCAGGTCGTGCTCCACACGACCATGGGAGATATTACGATTCGCCTTTACGACGACATGCCCGTGACTGCGGGGAACTTTGCAAAACTGGCGAGATCCGGGTTCTATGACGGCACGATCTTCCACCGGGTGATCGCCGGGTTCATGATCCAGGGCGGCGACCCGACCGGCACCGGGACGGGCGGCCCGGGCTACACCATCACCGACGAGTTCGTGAAGGGCCATTCGAACGCCCGCGGCACGATCGCCATGGCGAACACCGGCCGCCCGAACAGCGGCGGCAGCCAGTTCTTCATCAATCTGGTGAACAACGACTTCCTCGACTGGGACAACCCCAGGACGCCGAGCGCCCACCCGGTCTTTGGAGAGGTGGTTGAGGGGATGGACGTCATCGACAAGATCGCGAAGGTGAAGACGAGCTCTTCCGATAAGCCGAAGATCCCCGTCCGGATCGAGAAGGCCGAAGTCGTGGAGTAACGCCCCTCCACCTATGAGCCGCAGCGACGCCGGCGCCGGCCGCCGGAACCCGGGCGTGATCGAGGAGCGGATCGGCTACACCTTCAATGACCGCGCACTCCTCGAGCGGGCCCTCACCCGCCTCGCGTACACCCTGGAGGCGGGTCTCCCCCCCGAGACCCACATGGACGCTCTTGCCACCCTCGGCGATGCGGTCATCAACGTGATCGTCGTGGAGGCGGTGGTCGCGGGCGGGGCGCACGACAAGGGCGCGATCACCAACAGAAAAATGAACCTGGTGAACATGACCCGGCTCAGGGGGCTCGCGGAAGACCTCGACCTCGCCGACTACGTCCGCTGGGGAAAAGGGGAGGCCGCCCAGGCGGTCTGGACCTCCGGCCGGGTCCTCGCCGAGTGCCTGGAGGCGCTCGCCGGCGCCGTCTACCTGGACGGCGGAATGAACGCAGCCGCCGGGATGCTCCGGCGGCTCGGGCTCACCGGGAAAGTGTAACCTTTTCTCCTCACTCTTCCACCGCCGCCGGCAGGGGCGCACTCGCCGGGGCGCCGGCCGGCGGCCGCATCAGGAGCCAGGCGATGACGAACCCCACGGCGGCGAGGGCCGCGACCAGCGGAAAGACGCCGAGGTAGGTCCCGGTCGCCGTCCGGACGAATCCCGCAAGCTGCGGCCCGGCGATGGCGCCTGCGCCGTAGGCGAGGAAGACGACCCCGTAGCACCGCGGGTAGTCGCACGTCCCGAAGTAGGACGCCGTCGCCGTCGGCGCGATGGCGAGCCAGCCCCCGAGGGATCCCCAGAGGACGGCGAACGCGACGATGTAGGCCGGCACCCCCGGCACGAGCCACATCAGCAGCGATGCCGCCGCGATGAGACCGAAGGTCAGCATCGCCGTGGTGCGGGGGGATATCCGGTCGGCGAGACCGCCGAACACCGGCCTCCCCAGCCCGTTGAAGACGGCGAAGAACCCGACGAGGACCGTCGCGAGCCCCGCATCGACCCCCGCCACCTCGGTCCCGACCGGTTTTGCGATCGAGATCGCGGCAAGCCCCGCGAGGCACCCGACGAAGTAGCAGGCGAAGAGCCCGTAGAATGTCCCGGTCCGGAGCATCGCGCTGCGGTCGCACTCGCAGACCGGCGCCGTGCCGACCCCCGGTGCGGGAGGCGTCCACCCTGCCGGCTGCCATCCTGCCGGCGGGAACCGGAGCGGCAGGGCTGAGAGGACCAGCACGGCGATGAGCGCAGCCCCGAAGATCCGGAACGTCGCCATCACCCCGTACGTGGCGATCAGGGCTCCCGCAGCGTTTGCGGTGATGAATGCCGAGAACCCGAACCCGAGCAGGGCAAGCCCCACGGCGAGCCCTCGCCGGTCCGGGAACCACCGGGTCGCGACAGCGACCGGCGCCCCGTAGGCGATCCCGACCCCGAGCCCCCCGATAACCCCGTAGACAACGTAGAGCGCCTCGACCGACGTCGCCGTCGAGGCGAGGAGCCACCCGAGGCCGGTGAGAAGCCCGCCGACGATCGTCACCTTTCGCGGGCCGTAGCGTTCGATATACTTCCCGGCGAGCGGCATCGCTATCGCGAAGAAGGCGAGGAAGACCGAGAACGGGAGGAGGACCTCCCCCGCCGTCACTTCCCGGCCGAGCGTCGCGGTGAAGTGCGCGGCAAGCGGCGCGACAAAGACACTCCAGGCGTAGATGCTCCCGAGGCAGAGGTTGATGACGAGACCGAGGGCCACGAGGCCCCACCGCCCCTTCTCTGCAGGCATGCCGAAGATCTTCGGGGTATCGGGCATGGGGTTACTCCTCCAGGGTGGAGATGTCCCCCGGGTCCATGCCGAGCTCCCGGGCCTTTAAGACCCGGCGCATGATCTTGCCGCTCCGGGTCTTTGGAAGCCGGTCCATATACTCGATCTCGGCCGGCACCGCGATGGGCCCGAGGCTCTTTTTGACGTGGCGGGCGAGTTCGGCGGAGAGGCCGTCGCCGGAGCTCGCGCCCACGCGGAGGGTGACGAAGGCCTTGATGACGTTGCCCTTCAGCGGATCGGGCTTCCCGATGACGGCCGCCTCCGCCACTGCCTCGTGGGAGACGAGCGCGCTCTCGACCTCTGCGGTGCCGATGTTGTGCCCGGAGACGACGATCAGGTCGTCGGCCCGCCCGATGACCATGATGTAGCCGTCCTCGTCTTTCACCGCGAGATCGCCTGCTGTATAGCATCCCGGGATGGTGTTCCAGTAGGCGCGGTAGCGCTCGTCGTTGCCGTGGACCGTCCGGAGCATCGCGGGCCAGGGCTCCCTGATGACCAGGAACCCCCCGGTCCCCGGCGGGACCGCCTTGCCCGTCCTGTCGACGACGTCGACGACGGCCCCGGGGATGGGCTTTCCGGCAAACCCCGGCTTCATCGGCTCCCCGACCATCGTGGTCAGCATCTGCATCCCGGTCTCGGTCTGCCACCAGGTGTCCACGATCGGGCACCGCCCGCCGCCGATGGTGTGGTAGTACCACTCGAACGCCTCGGGGTTGAGCGGCTCGCCGACCGAGCCGAGCACCCGCAGCGTTGAAAGGTCGTACTTTGCCGGCCACTCGTCCCCGTAGCGCATGAACATCCGGATGGCGGTCGGGGCGGTATAGAAGATCGTCACCCCGAGGTCCTGGACCAGCCGCCAATAGGCACCCGGGTCCGGGTAGTCGGGCGTCCCTTCGGCGATGACGACGGTCGTGCCGACGGCGAGCGGGCCGTAGACGATGTAGCTGTGGCCCGTGATCCAGCCAGGATCGGCGGTGCACCAGTAGACATCGTTCTCCTTGATGTCGAAGACGTGGCGGGTGGTGTAGTAGGTCCCGACCATGTAGCCGCCGCAGGTATGCACGATGCCCTTCGGCGCGCCGGTCGAGCCGCTCGTGTAGAGGATGAAGAGCGGGTCCTCCGAGTCCATCACCTCTGCCGGGCAGTCCGGCGCGGCGTGGGCCATGAGGTCGGCGTAGTCGACCTCCCGGGCGGGGTCGAGGTCGACGGCCGGGGTTTCGCGCCGGAGGACGACGACCCGCTCGACGCACGGCGTCCGGGTGAGCGCCTGGCCGGCGATCTCCCGGAGCGGGACGGTCTTTCCCCGCCGGTAGGCAACGTCTGCGGTGATGAGGACCTTTGCCTCCGCGTCGTTGATCCGCATCGCAAGCGCATCAGGCCCGAACCCCCCGAAGACGACCGAGTGGACGGCCCCGATACGGGCGCAGGCGAGCATCGCGACGACCTGCTCGGGGACGAGCGGCATGTAGATGCAGACCCGGTCGCCCTTCCCGACGCCGAGGTCCGCGAGGCCGTTTGCAAACCGCATCACCTCACGGTAGAGGCCGTCATAGGTGAATCTCCGCTCCTCTCCCCCTTCGCCGCGCCAGACGATCGCCGGCTTATCCTTCCGGTCGCCGGTGACATGGCGGTCCAGGCAGTTGCAGGTGATGTTCAATTTCGCGTTGACAAACCACTTTGCGTAGGGGTAGTTCCATTCCCTGACCCTGTCCCAGGGCTTGAACCAGACCAGTTCACGGGCGATCCGGTCCCAGAAGGCCTCCGGATCGCGCGCGAAGTCCTGGTACGCCCGGGTGTAATCCGGCGTCCAGGCTGCCGCCTTGCACCGGGGGTCAGGGAGGTAGCGTTTCTCTTCCAGTTTCACGTCGAACGTCTCTGTCATCTTCCCACACTCTTACATGATTAATCATGCCGGATTGCTCCGGCCGTTACCCGTCCGGGTTCCGACACCGTGCAAAAGCGGCTGATCTCCGGGTCCGTCGTCTTTCCGACCGGTCGGCCCGTGGTCGCGCTGCCGTACATGCGGTCGCCGGCAGCCGGTGCCGGTCCCCGCCGGGAGCGTAATTTCTCCGGGCGCCTCCTCCCGTGCGGTCGCCCCCAGATTATACATGATCTATCATGTAGGATCGGTGATATACCTTGTGGTGCCCAGGGCGACTGCACCAGATTTCCGACGCCAGCCGGAGCCCTCCGGGGTGCACCGTACCCCGGGTCGACCACTCTCGTCCGCGCGGCACGCTGCATGAAGGATGATAACCTGCCTCACGCGAAGTGCGAGCGTAAGCGAGCATGAGAAGCCCTCAGGCTTCGAAGTGGGCCTCCCCCAAAGGGGGAGGAGTTCGGGCACCGTCAGGTGCGAAGAGAACAGTGGTTGCCGGATCCCGGCCAGCGGACCCGGTTCCCCTCTAAAGGTCTCACAGCCACCCCTTCCGGTTGATGACCACCGCGAGGAGCGAGGAGACGATCAGGGATAGGATGATGATGATGAGGAACCCGTACGGGTTGTCCTGGAGGGGGACCGGGACGTTCATCCCGAGGAAACTCGCAATCATCGTGGGGACCGCGAGGATGATGGTTATCGAGGTGAGGAGTTTTAAGATGTTGTTGAAGTTGTTCGATATGATCGAGGCGAAGGCGTCCATCGTCTCCGAGAGGATCGTCGAGTAGGTGCTCGCCATCTCGATCGCCTGCTTGTTCTCGATGATGACGTCCTCAAGGAGGTCGGTGTCGTCTTCGTACATCCGGAGCGGCTGGAACGTCAGAGTCTTGTCAAGGACAATCTGGTTGCTCCGAAGCGATGTCGAGAAGTAAACCAGGCTCTTTTTGAGGTTCATCAACTGGATCAGTTCGCGGTTCCGCATCGACTGATTCAGTTCGGCTCCGATCCTGTCGGATAATCGCTCGATCTGGCGCAGGTACTGGAGGAAGTAGGATGCGTTCCGAAAGAGGATCTGCAGTACGAACCGGGTCTTTTTGAAGGTGTAGAACAACTTCACCCGGGCGTTCGTGAAGTCCTGGACGATCGGGTTGTCACGAAGGCAGACGGTGACGATGGTATCGGACGTAACGATGATCCCGAGCGGCATCGTCGTGTAGAGGATAGTCTGCTCGGGGTAGGGCACCGGGATATCGATGACGATCAGGGTTACGCCGTCTTCGGTCTCGGTCCGCGGGCGCTCCTCCTCATCGAGCGCTGCCCGGAGGTAGTCCGCTGGAATGGAGAGTCTCCCGGAGATCTCCTCGATCTCGCCCGCGGTGGGGTTGATCATGCAGACCCATGAACCGGGCTCGAACGTTCCGGTCTCCTCCGTCCGTGGCACCGGGGCCGCTTCAACCGTGCGATAAATGCGGAACATGCGCTCTGTCACCTCCACTCCGGGAGTTCACACTCTATCTGGTTGTCTGCAGGCGGGATGAAGGTATGGACGCCCGTCAGGATGTCGGGCTCGAAAAAAGGGGATTAGATGACCAGGATCAGCGGCGCGAAGACCAGCGCGACCATGGACATCAGTTTTAAGAGAATGTTGATGGCAGGGCCCGAGGTGTCCTTGAAGGGGTCGCCGACGGTGTCGCCGACAACTGCCGCCTTGTGGGCCGGGGAACCCTTGCCGCCGAGGTGGCCCTGCTCGATGTACTTCTTTGCGTTGTCCCAGGCCCCACCGGCGTTCGCCATCGTGACGGCGAGGAGGAACCCGGATGAGAGCGAGCCAATGAGCAGGCCGCCGAGGGCTTCGGTGCCGAGGACGAACCCGACGGCGAGCGGGGCGACGACGGCGAGGACGCCGGGCAGGATCATCTCGCGCAGCGCCGAGTTCGTGGAGATGGTGATGCAGGAGGTGTAGTCGGGTTCGGCCGTCCCCTCCATGAGGCCCTTGATCTCCTTGAACTGGCGGCGAACCTCGTGGACGATGCTGGATGCAGCTTTCCCCACTGCCATCATCGTGATGGAGCAGAAGAGGAAGGGAAGCATTGCACCGATCAGGAGACCGATGAAGACGTTCGGAACCGATATGTCGATGACCGAGAGGCCGACCGCCTGAGTGTAGGCAGCGAAGAGGGCGAGTGCCGTCAGCGCCGCAGAGCCGATGGCGAACCCCTTGCCGATGGCGGCGGTGGTGTTGCCGACGGCGTCTAAGGTGTCGGTGATCTCACGGACTTCGGGCTTCTGGTGGGACATCTCGGCGATACCGCCGGCGTTGTCGGCGACCGGGCCGTAGGCGTCGACGGAGAGGGAGATCCCGAGCGTCGAGAGCATGCCGACGGCGGCGATGGCAATACCGTAGAGCCCGGCGACCTGGTACGAGACGTAGATCGCGAGGGAGATGATCAGGACCGGCCAGACGGTGCTCTCCATCCCCTTGGCAAGCCCGGTGATGATGGTGGTCGCAGCCCCGGTCTCGCTCGACTTGACGATGGCAAGCGTCGGTTTCCGGTCAAACGAGGTGTAATACTCGGTGATCAGGCCGATAGCGAACCCTGCGATGAGACCGGCGACCGCAGCGTAGAGGACCTCGATGTACTCCGCCCCGAGGAGCAGGTTCACCAGGAAGTAGGTGGCGATGACGACCAGGACGAGCGCGGAGAGCAGACCTTTGTTGAAGGCCATGTGGATGGCGCTGCTCTCGGTCTTGTTGGTCCGGACGAAGAACGAGCCGATGATGGACGCGACGATACCGACCGCGGCGATCAGCAGCGGGAGGATGATCACGTTCATGACGTCGGCGTTCGGGAACTGCGTGGCCGCGACGGCGACGCCGAGGACCATCGCTGCGATGATCGAGCCGACGTAGGACTCGTAGAGGTCCGCACCCATGCCGGCGACGTCGCCGACGTTGTCACCGACGTTGTCGGCGATGACGGCCGGGTTCCGGGGGTCGTCTTCGGGGATGCCTGCCTCGACCTTGCCGACGAGGTCGGCACCGACGTCTGCCGCCTTGGTGAAGATACCGCCGCCGACACGGGCGAAGAGGGCGATCGAACTCGCTCCGAGGCCGAACCCGGTCACGATGGTGAGGACTTCAGCCTGGGGAAGCCCTGTTACGGTGCTGATGACCATATACGCGATCGAGAGCCCGAGGAGCCCGAGCCCGACCACGGCCATGCCCATGACCGAACCGCTCGCAAACGAGACCCGGAACGCATCTGCGATCCCTCTCCGTGCGGCGTTCGTAGTCCGGACGTTTGCGGCCGTGGCGGTGAACATGCCGATGTAGCCGGCGGTCGCCGAGAGCGCTGCACCGAGCACGAAGCAGGCTGCGGTGAACGGGCTGATCCAGACGCCGAGGACGATGGCAAGCACGACGACGAATATTGCTATAGCACGGTACTGTCTGTTCAGGTAGACCATCGCCCCATCATGGATGGCGGCAGCGATCTTCTGCATCTGTTCGGTACCTGTCCCCTCCCGCCTGATACTCATATACGAGTATCCTGCGAACAGGAGAGCAAGAATGGCACCAATGGGTGCCAGATACACCAGATCCATCTCTTTGCATTCCTCCGATTGAGTACCCTATACAAAGGCATTCAACACTTTTAAATATGTGGAATATATCCGGGGGACCTGATGGAAGTTTAACTGAAATCCATCACTTCCGGCTGGAGTGTCTGGAGATCGATGACAAATGCCCGCGCGGGTGTGGGGTGGACGTTCATCTGTTTCTGAAACGCAGTCTGGGACTGCCAGGTGCCGGTGTTCACCCCGAGGACACCCCGGTAGCGGGTGATGCCGCAGATGTGGACGTGCCCCGTGAGGAGGATCTCGGGGAGCGGGTCGATGACGAGCCGGTCGGTCTTCATCGCCGCTATGGGGGTCCGCATCCCGTAGGGGGAGGCGAGCAGCCGGCGTTTCAGCATCTCCTCCATGATCTCGCCGGGCCGCTCGTAACTCGCTCCCGGGATAAGCCCGATCATGTCGTCGATCGACCGGCCGTGATACATGAGGACCCGGACGCCCTGGAGGTTCAGCAGGCAGGGATTCTCGACGAGGGTGCAGTTTGCCGGGAACCTCCCGGTGAACTCCGGCGGGATCGCAGGCTGCGGCTCGGCCATCCTGACGACGTCGTGATTTCCCGGGGCGGCAACGATCCGGACCCGGGAGGGCAGGTCCCGGAGCATCTCTGCAAAGACATCGTACTGCTCGTAGATGTTCTTGATCGTCAGTTCGTTCTCCTGCCCGGGGTAGATGCCGATGCCGTCGACGAGGTCGCCCGCGATCAGGAGGTAGCCGGCGTCGGAGTCCTGGAGCCAGTCGGCGAACCGGTTCCACTCCCCTTCGAGGAAGGTGTCGCTCCCGACATGGACATCGGAGATCAGGACCGCCTTCCCCGGCCGATCGCTCTTGAACGGGGCGTTGTTGATGGGGACATCCGGACGGGAGAGCTGCTCGGCGAAGAAGAGCCCTCCGTCGTTTGAGAGTTTCCCTTTGACCCCGATCACCTCGTCGGGGAGGATACGCTCCGCCTCTCCGAAGGCGTCGTCTTTTCCTTTATTGAAGAGCACCCGGATGGTCCCGGTGGGGTCTTCCACCTCGACGAGCCGGTGCCCCCTGGCGGTCGTCCGCACGTCGGCCACCATCCCGATGATGCTGCACTCCTCGTCCCGGTAGCGGTGGGGGGATTTGACCAGCGCCTCGATCGGCATGGTGTTCATCCGGCTCCGGATCATCGATGAAAGGCTGTTGTAGCGGTCCCGGAAGTAGTGGACGGCGTCCTGGTGACCGGTGACGCTCCCCGTGGTGCCGGCGCTCCCCATGATCACCTCGAGTTCCGGGTCGACGAGAAAACGGGTCCCGTCCCGGACCTTTCGGAGGCCCGGGATATGTTCGGCCGAGATGACGAGGGTGCCGCCGGGGACCCTCGCCGCTATCCGGTCGATGAGCGCCGGGTCGTTCTGCTCACGGATGTAACTCACCACGTCGGGATGGACCTGATGTTTCAACTCAAGGAACCGGCGTACGATCTCGGCGTTGGCGAGCATGGACTCCATCTTATTCTCCCCCAGGCAATATGGGTTTATCTTTTTAGTATCCCATCTCCCCGGGTATCCCGGAGAACCTATGTATATGAAGGGATAGCATTCTCTTTAGAGCAATGTCGGATACCACCTGGCTGCAGCGTGCAGCATCGGCCCTGCAGGCGTTCCGGGAGAGCGAGCACCCGGTCGTCTCTCTCGCCCGGGACCTCCTCTGGGTCGTCGCGGTCGTGGGGGGTATCGCCCTCGTCCTCTACCTCTTCGCCGGCACCTGGCCGGCGGTGGTCACGATCGAGTCGGAGAGCATGGTCCCGAACATGAACGTCGGCGACCTGGTGCTCGTCGTCGATGAGGACCGGTTCGGCAGTCTCGTGACCTGGTCCGAGGGGCAACGGACCGGGGATTCGTCCTTCGGGGACTACGGCAACGTGATCGTCTATCGCCCGAACGGCGCTGACTCCGTCCACCCGATCATTCACCGGGCGATGACTTACGTCGATACCGCCGCCGTGGAGGAGTCGGGGCTCGCGCAATACTACGAGGATCCCCATGGCGGCTACATCACCAAAGGGGACAACAACCCCTACATCGACCAGGGGAACCTCCGGATTGCCGGTGTCGGGGTGGTCGAGCCGGTCAAGAAGGACTGGATTGTGGGCAAAGCCCTCGTCGCGGTGCCGCTCATCGGTTACCTGCCCCTGCACCTTGCGGAGTTTGCCGTCATCGTCATCGTCGTCATCCTCATCCACGACTTCGTCCTCGCGCGGCGCAAAGAAGAATAAATCCAGGATTACAAGGGAGTTGTTTACGATACCGCACTCGCTGCATGACCTGCTCGATGATACGCTTGCCGGCCACCGGCTCACGGAGGAGGAGGCTGTCCGTCTCCTCCGGACACACGACCGGGGCGTCTGGGAGATCGCCGCCGCCGCGGATGAACTCCGCGAACGCAAAGTCGGCGACGTCGTCACCTACGTCAGGAACCAGAACATCCACGTCACCAACATCTGCAAGAACCTCTGCGGGTTCTGCGGATTCGGGCGGCGGGCGGATGATCCGGAGGCGTTCTGTGACGACCTCGCGACCGTTCGGGAGAAGGCCCGGACGGCGGTGGCGCGGAACGTCACCGAGATCTGCCTCCTCTCGGGGGTGCATCCGGACTACACGCTCGACTCCTACGCCGACCTCATCTCCTGCGTGCGGGAGGTCGCTCCCGGGGTGGATATCCACACCGCAAGTCCGGACGAGATCGTCTGGGCGGCGGGACAAAGCGGCGTCTCGACCACCGCAGCCATCGAGCGGCTCCGCCAGGCGGGGCTCGGAACCCTGCAGGGGACGGCGGCCGAGATCCTGGTGGACAGGATCCGCGCGGTGATCTGCCCGAGGAAATGCGACACGGCGACCTGGGCCCGGGTCATCCGGGAGGCGCACGGTCTCGGGCTCCGCTCGACGGCGACGATCATGTACGGCTCCTGCGAGACCGAGGCGGACCGGGTCCGGCATCTCGCGGTCCTCCGGGATATCCAGGACGATACCCGGGGGTTCACCGAGTTCGTTCCCCTCTCCTTCCTCCACGAGAATACCGCGCTCTACCGGGCGGGGCTCGCCCCGGCGGGGGCGACCGGCAGGGAAGATATCCTCCTCGTCGCGGTCGCCCGGCTCTTCCTTGACAACTTCGACCATATCCAGGTCTCCTGGGGAAAGGTCGGGACGAAGATGGCGGAGCTTGCGCTCCTTTCCGGCGCGGACGACCTCGGCGGGACGATGTTCTGCGACGACGTCTCGGTCGACGCCGGCGGCGAAGGGGCCGACTACCTGGACCCGGGCGAGATGCAGCGGATGGCCACGGACCTCGCGCGGTCCCTCCGGCAGCGGACGACGACCTACGAGATGGTGTGAGCCCGGCCGAAGGCCGGTTCGCACCGGTTTAAGGTGCGAAGCCTGCTCACATCCTGTTCAAGGCCTCTCTCCCCGGCATCCCGACCTCGACGCGGCGCTGCACCGCCGGAAGGTTTACCGCCCTCACCTCGGCGTCCATCAGGCCGTCGAGGTTCTCCAGGCTGGACTCTTCCGAGACCCCGACGATCGCCGCAGGAACCCCGGCGTTTGCCAGAGCCTCGATATCGAACCCGGCGGTCCCGATCATCCCCTCGTCGGTCACCCAGGCCATCAGGCTGGTGCTCCCGACCGGGATGACGTATCCGTATGCGTCCTTGTAGCTGAGCCTTGTGCGCTGGTGACATAGGATCTGCTGAGCCATAGGTGCCGGGATACCCCCGGGAACTGATAAGTGTATGCCCTCCCCCGGGGCGCACCCGAAGGTTCTTGTCCTGACCGCGCCAAGTGAAATTATCCCCTGAGGAAAGACGGTTGAGGTCTATGACACCACCACTACGACAGATGCTTGACGACGTGCTCGCCGGTCACCGGCTCACCGAGGAGGAGGCCGTCCGTCTCCTCCGGACACACGACCGGGGCGTCTGGGAGATCGCCGCCGCCGCGGATACCCTCCGCGAACAGAAGGTCGGCGATGTCGTCACCTACGTCCGCAACCAGAACATCAACGTGACCAACCTCTGCGTGAACGCCTGCGGGTTCTGCGGGTTCTCCCGGAAACCGGGCGACGCTGATGTGTTTTTCCACGATGAAGCCACCGTCCGGGAGAAGGCCCGGATGGCGCGTGAGCGGAACGTGACCGAAATCTGCACGGTGAGCGGCCTCCACCCGGAGTTTGACGCTCAATCCTACGTCGATATCTATTCCTGGATACGGGACGAGGCTCCCGGGGTTCATATCCACGCGAGCAACCCGATGGAGGTGGCCTACGCCGCGAAGAGAAGCGGTCTCTCCACCCGTGAGGTGCTGCTGGAGATGCAGGCCGCGGGACTCGGGACGCTCTGCGGGACGGCGGCCGAGATCCTGGTGGACAGCGTCCGCGCGGTGATCTGCCCGGACAAGATCGACACGGCGACCTGGGCCCGGGTCATCAAAGAGGCGCACACCCTCGGCATCCGGTCGACGGCGACGATCATGTACGGCCACTGCGAGACCGAGGCGGACCGGGCCCGGCACTTCGCGGTCCTCCGGGAGATCCAGGACGATACCGGGGGGTTCACCGAGTTCGTTCCCCTCTCGTTCATCCACAAAAACACCCCTCTCTACCGCGCGGGGCTCGCCCGGCCCGGGGCGACGGGGAGGGAGGATCTCCTGATGTTTGCAGTATCAAGGCTCTTCCTCGATAACATTGACCACATCCAGACCTCCTGGGTGAAGCTCGGGACGAAGATGGCGGAGCTTGCGCTTCTCTCGGGTGCAGACGACCTCGGCGGGACACTCTTTGAGGAGAGCATCTCCCGGGAGGCGGGTGCCCGGGATACCGATTACCTGGACCCCGCCGAGATGCGCCGGATGGCCACGGACCTCGGACGGACGCTCCGACAACGGACAACAACCTATGCCCTCCTCCCGGACTGATCCGGGGCCGGACCCGGATCGCTTCGCCCCACCCCTCCAATCTGCCAAGAAAAATATAAATATCTAAAAATTGATTATAGCTCCTCGACGCCGGCCGGATGCCGGCGATTGAGGGGAGAAAAAGATGGTAAACGGTCTTGTAGGCCTTGCAATCCTCTTCTTCGTACTGGCACTTGTCTTTGCCATATTCGGGGCACGGGGCATTGCAGGGATGTCGATGTCGATCGCCAAGTGGCTGGTCATCATCTTCATCGTCCTCGCGATAATATCGCTGCTGCTCTGACCGCCAGCCGGGCTCACGAGCCGTTCACCGGCCGATGAGCCCGGTATACGGGCGGGGCGGCACCCGGAACCCTCGATCTCCAACAACACCGGGGCCCCTTTCTTCGGAAGAGCCCCCTGCCCGCCCCGAGGAGCATGACCGGCTGAGACGGGGCTCTCAGTCCTCCGGCCGGAGGTATCTGACGATCGTATCCGCAACCGTTGCGGCCCTCTGCATCGCCTGCTCGTCCTTCACAATGTCTCCCGGCGCATAGGCCCTGCCGCAGACGTAGCCGAGGTACGAGAACTGATGGGCGTTTAAGAACCCCTCTATGGTCTCGAGGGAGCGCTCGCCCCCCCGGTCAGCGCAGACGGCAACGGCCACGGCCCTCCTCCCTGAAAGCCTCCTGTCGTGGAAGAGGGAGTAGGTCCGGTCGATCAGGTTCTTCGTCTGGCCGTTGATGTCGTAGTAGTAGGTCGGGGCGCCGAGGACCAGCACCTCGCAGTCGATCATCTTCTGTGCCACACCGGCCCAGTCGTCATCCTCCATCACGCACCACTTTGCCTCCCGGCAGGCTTCGCACCCGGTGCAGGGCCGGATGTCCATATCGGCGAGCGTCAGGTATTCGGTCTCGATGCCCGCCTCCCGCACCCGGTCGAGGATGGTGGTGACCAGCAGCGCGGTGTTGCCGTTCTTCCGCATGCTTCCGGAGATACCAAGAACATTCATGACCTAGTGCTCGCTCCCCTCGTTCTTGATTCTTGTGATCCGGGCATCGAGGTCGAGATCCCGAAAGCAGGCGAGCATCTCCGGGACCGGGTCGCCGGAACGGTAGAAGAGGTGCGAGGGGCAGGTGCAGTCGCTGCACCCGAACCCGGGGATGTATGCTCCGCCGACGGCGCGGGCGAGGTCGCACTCGCAGTCCCGATCCGTAGCGGCGGTGACGACGGCGGCAGGCGCGAAGTGCGGGTCGAGGAGGAGGTGATCGATGTGCCACCGGGGAGGGCGGTCGCGGCGGAGGGCGAGCCTCACGTGCCGGTCTGCCCGGGCGAGGCCGCCGCTTCCCTGCGCCGAACCGATGTAGACGTGCCGGCCGCGGGGGAACTCCCTTACCCCGAGGGCGCCGATGCGGACCTCACAACCGGAGTTTTCGAGGATCAGGGCGTAGACTCCCTTATCCATAAAACCGGAGCGCCTCCCGGGCGGCTGCGATATGCCTCCCGCCGTCGTGGGCGACGGGCTCCCCGTGCCCGGGGTAGAGGCCAACGACTTCGAGCGTGCTAAGGCGCTCTATGGATGCCGCGAGCGCGGTCCGGTCCCCGCCCGGAAAGTCGTACCGCCCGAAGGATCCGCCGGTAAAGACCGTATCCCCCGAGAAGAGCACCTTCCCCACTTCGTCATAGAGGCAGATCCCGCCCGGCGTGTGCCCGGGGGTGTGGATCACGCGGAGGCTCCCGATCCGGTCGCCGTCGTGAAGGAGGGTGTCGGGGACGATCCCGGGCGACCGGGCCCCAAAGTGCATGGCGAGGCTCCGGGTGTCGTCGACGAGGCCGGGCGCGTCCGCCTCATGAATGCAGACGGTCGGGTCGCCGCATATCCGGGCGATCTCCCGGACATGAGCGATGTGATCGTAGTGGGCATGGGTGATGACGATCGTCTCGATCGCCCCGGCATACGGCTCCACCGCCATCGGGGGAACGCCCGCGTCGACAAGGATGTTTCCGTAAACGAACGAATTGGCGTAGGTCGCATTGCTCGCGATCCACCGGACTGGCATGCAGACTAATATGGCTTCCGGGCAAATGGTTCTTATGCATACCCTGATCTCTGCGTGCCTGCGCGGGGTCCCCCCGGAGGTGGAGACGCTTGCCCGGGAGGAGGACCTCGTCGGGCACCACGCCGCGCGGGCCATCACCCGTGGGCGGATTGTCATTCCAGCGAACCCCGTGCGGCCACACCGGCTCTGCGCCATCGGGGAGGGCTGCAGGGTCCGGGTCAACGTGAACGTCGGCACGTCGGGCACCAGGTGCGACGAGGACCTCGAGGTCGAGAAGGCGAAAGCGGCCCTCCGCGAGGGGGCGGACGCGCTGATGGACCTCTCGACCGGAGGCGACCTCCCCCGCATCCGGCGCCGGGTCCTCGCTCTCGACGCGCCCGTCGGGACGGTCCCCATCTACGAGGCGGTCCGGCGGGCGGGGGCTGCCGCGGACGTCGATGCCGACCTGCTCTTCAAGGTGATCCGGGAGCACTGCCGGCAGGGCGTGGACTTCCTGACCCTGCACTGCGGCGTGAACCGCGACGCCCTCGCGTCGCTCCAGGCCGACCCACGGACGATGGGCGTCGTTTCCCGGGGCGGGGCCTTCCACGTGGCGATGATGGCCGCGACCGGCGAAGAGAACCCGCTCTATGCCGAGTACGACTACCTGCTTGAGATCCTCGCGGAGCACGACGTGGTCGTGAGCCTCGGCGACGGGATGCGCCCGGGTGCGCTCGTGGACGCCGGCCGCCTCGCCAAGACGACCGAGTACCTGACGCTCGGGCACCTGGCGAAGAAGGCGCTCGCCGCCGGGGTGCAGCGGATGATCGAGGGGCCGGGGCATATCCCGGCCGACCAGATCGGCTACAATGTCCGGATGCTCAAGGAACTGACCGACGGCGCCCCGCTCTACCTGCTCGGCCCGCTCGTGACCGATGTGGCGCCGGGCTACGACCATGTGGTGGGGGCGATCGGCGGCGTGATCGCCTGCATGCACGGCGCCGACTTCCTCTGCATGGTCTCGCCGAGCGAACACCTGGCGCTGCCGGACCTCCGCGACATCGTGGAGGGGACACGGGTGGCGAGGATCGCGGCGCACGTCGGGAGCCTCTCCCGCGCCGCGGCGAAGACGAAGAACCGCGAGATAAGGATGGCGGAGGCGCGCCGGGCGCTCGACTGGGAGAAGCAGTTCGAGGCGGCGCTCGTCCCGGAAGAGGCGCGGCGCATCCACGAGCGGGACGGGGAGATCGAGACCTGCTCGATGTGCGGCGACCTCTGCGCCGTAAAGATGGTGCGGGATATCCTCAAGGCGCCGCCGGAAGAGCGGATGGAGCGGTGAAGAGCACTCTCCGCTTCATGCCCCTCCCCTTGCGGACGGGCGAAAAATGTTCCGTCAGGCGCTGTGCGCGCCGAGGATCCGGACTGCGAGCAGGGCGGCGTTCTCGCCGTTATCCACCCCGACGCAGGCCACGGGGACCCCCCGTGGCATCTGGGCGATCGAGAGGAGGGCGTCGAGACCCATCAGTTTCCCGCTCACCGGGACCCCGATCACCGGCCGCTCTGTCTTCGAGGCGACCACTCCGGGGAGCGCCGCCGAGAGTCCGGCGATCGCGATGAAGACCCGGGCAGTGCTCCCTTTCACGTACTCGTCCAGTTTGTCGGGGTCACGGTGCGCCGAGATCACCCGGTAGTCGTAGGATACATCGTGCTCCTTTAAGACCGCAAACACCCTCTCCGCAACGGGGCCGTCCGAGGCGGAACCGCAGATAACCGCGACGTCAACCATACCTCCCTTCAATATGCCCCTGCCTCCTCATCTCTCTGTCGATACCGCGTGGTGGAGAGGTTGATATGAATCCACATCCAAGTTCCTTGCAGGAACAGCATCTCTCCTCGACGAGACAATATGGACTGATCTCTCATGGAATACGAACCACTCCTTATGATCCCGGGCCCTGTACCCGTCCCGCAACGGGTACGCGCCGCGATGACGCGGCAGGCCATCAACCACCGCGGTCCCGAGTTCGGGGCTGCGTATGCGGACTGCACCCGGGTATTAAAGACCCTCTTCGGTACTGAGAATGAACTCTACATCATCAGCGGCTCGGGAAGCGCCGGCATGGAAGCCGGCATCGCCAACTTCGCGCGGGACAGAAAGATCGTCTCGCTCGTGAACGGCAAGTTCGGCGAACGCTTCGCGAAGATCGGCGAGCGTTACGGTATGGTCGCCACCCTTGAATCAGAGTGGGGGACGCCGCTCGACCTCGCGGCGCTCGAGCGTGAGCTCGAAGCCGGGGCCGAGGTCGTTACCATGGTCCACAACGAGACGAGCGCCGGGATCAAGAACCCCGCGCCCGAGGTTGGAAAACTTGCCCGGAAGCACGACGCGCTCTTCATCATGGATGGAATCACTTCCATCGGCGGCGACGACGTCCGGATGGACCAATGGGGGGTTGATATCGCCGTCGTCGGATCGCAGAAGTGCCTCGCCGCCCCGGCGGGCCTCGCCGCTATCGCGGTCGGCGACCGTGCCTGGGACCGGATATCCGAGAAGCGCCCGTTCTACCTCGATATGGCCGCCTACAGGAAGAGTGGGAGCGGCACCCCGATGGAGACCCCCTATACCCCGGCGGTCCCGCTCTTCCTCGCGCTGCACGAGGCGTGCAAAATGATCGAGGAGGAGGGCGTTCCTGCCCGGATCGCCCGCCACCGCCGGATGGCGGACTCCGTCCGCGCCGCAGCAAAGGGATGGGGCATCGACCTCTTCCCGACACTGGACGCACACCACGCCTACTCGAACACCGCCACCGCCATGCGGATCCCCGATGGCATCACCGACAAGGACCTGCGGGGAACGGTCAAGCAGTTCGGCATCGAGATTGCCGGCGGCCAGGACCACCTCAAGGGCAGGATCTTCCGGATCGGCACCATGGGCGGCGTCGGGGCGCAGGAGATCCTCGCCACCCTCGCGGCCGTCCAGTTCACCCTCAGGAAGTTCGGGTTTGAGGCCGGCGACGGCGTTGAGGCAGCCGCCGGGGTGCTTCTCGGATGAAGATCGGGATCGCCGACACCACGTTTGCCCGGGTGGACATGGGCAGGATCGCCATCGACGAGATCCGCAAGCACGCGAGCGTGGGGCTGGAGCGCTACGTCGTCCCCGGGATCAAGGACCTCCCGGTGGCGTGCAAGAAGCTGATCGAGGAGCGGGGGTGCGACCTCGTGATGGCGCTCGGGATGCCCGGGCGTGCCGAGAAGGACAAAGTCTGCGCCCACGAGGCCTCTTCGGGCCTCATCCTCTGCCAGCTCATGACCAACCGGCACATCATCGAGGTCTTCGTCCACGAGGACGAGGCGAAGGACGCAAAGGAACTCGCCTGGCTGATGGAGCAGCGGACGAGGGAGCACGCGGCGAACGCCGTCCTCCTCGCGCTCCGCCCGAAGGACCTCGAGAAACTCGCCGGGACCGGCCAGCGGCAGGGGTTCGAGGACGTCGGGCCGGCACGCCCCTGACGAAAAAAGTGAGGATTATCAACAACCGGTGCGAGTAGTACCACAGGAAGGATTGGAATGACGGTAAAACTTGGATTTGTCGTCGCGGAATTCAACCGCGACATCACCTACATGATGGAGATCGAGGCCCGGGAGCACGCCGGTTTCCTCGGGGCTGAGGTGACCGAGACGTTCTACGTCCCCGGCGCCTACGATATGCCGCTTGCCATCAAGAAGATGCTCAACGACGGAAACGTCGACGCGGTCGTCACCATCGGGTGCGTCATCGAGGGCGCCACCCAGCACGACGAGATCGTCGTCCAGCATGCCGCAAGGAAGATCATCGACCTCTCCCTTGAATACGGTAAGCCCGTCTCCCTCGGCATCTCGGGACCGGGGATGACCCGGATGGAAGCGACCGAGCGTATCGACTACGCCAAGCGTGCCGTTGAGTCGGCCGTGAAGATGGTCCAGCGATTGGGATGAGAAGCCTCTCGGAGAAGATTGCGGGCATCGCCCCCTCCGCGACGATCGAGATCTCGAACGCGGCAAAGCGGATGCTACAGGAGGGTATCGACGTCATCAGCCTCTCTATAGGAGAGCCGGACTTCGATACTCCGGAACATATCAAGAGTGCCTGCATCGAAGCCCTCCGCCGCGGGGAGACTCATTACGCCCCGAGCGCCGGGATACCGGCACTGACGGGCGCAATCGCGGAGAAGATCACCCGGGAGAACGGCTTTAACGCACAGCAGGATGAGGTGATCGTCACCTGCGGCGCGAAGGATGCCATCTACGAGGCGATGGAGGCCGTGCTGGATCCCGGCGACGAGGTGCTCGTCCTCGATCCGGCGTGGGTCTCCTACGAACCGTGCGCCCGGTTTACGGGCGCGAGCGTCCGGCACCACGCGCTCTCTCCCGCGACCTTCCAGGTCGACGATACCCTGCTCGAGACTGTCGGCCCCAGGACGAAGATGATCGTGGTCAACTCCCCCTCGAACCCCTCCGGCGCGGTGCTGAACGCGGACTCACTCCGCCTGATTGCCGACATCTGCCGGGACCACGACCTCTTCGCGCTCTCTGACGAGATCTACGAGAAGCTGGTCTACGGGAAGGAGCACATCTCTCTCGCCTCCCTCGACGGTATGGCGGAGCGGACGATCACCATCAACGGGTTCTCGAAGGCCTACGCGATGACCGGGTGGCGGATCGGCTACGCGGTCGCCCCGCGGGCAGTCATCCGGCAGATGGAGAAGGTGCAGCAGCACACCATA
>DASQ01000089.1:22123-24130 GCA_002503885.1 Methanoculleus marisnigri
GCGGTCAGGCGGATTGTGCGGGTCTGAAAGCCCATCTCTTTTTCTTTCAAATCCCGATATGAGGAGCCTGCACGGCAGGCCGCTCCGTGATTGGTGGATTGAGAAGGTCCTGGATCGGTACCGGTGCCCGGACGTGTAGATGATCGTGACAGAAATGCTTTATATGGGATCGTCCAAGTCTCCCTCTGTCGCAGAGGGGTTCGCTCACCACGAATGAAGAACCCCCTGCGGCCCGAAGGCAATGTGAGAGTGGGTGATCCGGGTAGATAACCCTTTCTCCGTGCCTCCGTTCACAGAACGAAAGGAGGTAAAAATGAGAACCATAGAAATTTCCGGATACCTGGTGCGAGTGCTCATCGTGCTGCTCGTCGCCGGTATCGCGGTTGCACCCGTACTGGGTGAGGAGCAGCAGGAGAAAGATCTGTCCGTATTCTGGACGGGTGACGCTTCGCACCCGCTGGATCTAGACACGTTAATGGACGAACGAGACGAACTAATTGAGAATTATCAGAAAAGCGCAGACTTCACCGGGAAAGTCATTGGATCGGGTGATCCGGTGATACCCGATAACGTGACCATCGTTGCGTACGGGTTCTCGTTTGATAAGGATGGAATCCCTCATGAGATGATTGCTGTTTCTCAAGAGAACACAGATGTCTCGCAACTCCTTGTGAAAGCAAACCAGTGGTACAGCGATACCGTCGCCAGTACCTCAGACGGGGCTGTAAAAGTATCCCGCGAGAGTTGGCCTCTGATGGGATCTGGTCAGTATTACTATGCAGCCGAACCTTACGGACTTGTCGAACATAACTTTGAAATGTACTGGAATTCCTACGAAATGGACTCAACCAAGGACTACTTTGCAATCAAGCAGATCTGGGCTATGGATCCCGGTTTTCACAGGTATCGCGAGCAGGGAAGCAAGTGGGTCAATGAGCGAGGCCTCTCGTACATTGACTGGTCGGTGAGTAGTTTAGGCAACCCTGCCCTGCATGACAGGTCTCCCCGCGGGACGCCCACCGGGCCGATGACCGTCTCCATATCACTCAATCCAGCACCGGCATTAACCTGGTCATTCCTCTTGAACTCCGTTACCATGAGTGATGAGAGCGATCCGGTTATTAAACGCGCCGAATGGGACTACGCATTCAGTGGGCCTGATGCAGTAAGCACTCTCCAGAGTTGGAGTCCGGGGAGCACGGTTTGCGTGGATGCACCTACGAGCGGCGGTCAGTACGACCTGGCGTACCTCTATGCGGAGGGTACGTTCGTCGATCCAACTTCGTGGCCGCTCTACCAGTATTACTACATCAATACTTACTGGAATACGTGGATTAATTACGGCTAGTACTCGTTGTCATTTAACTCTATGAATTTCCTTTCCCGCCCTTCGCATCTCTCACGGCCTGCCTTCTGTGTGGGACCATATCCCGATCTGCACCATGGATTGCTTCACGCGAAACTACGAAATTTCAGTTCTGTTGAATCGGGCATGAATAGGGAAGCAGCGACCCGGGACGAGGAATCACCCCGGGCATGCCCCTGCAAGTGGACCGTGGAGATATCGCCTCGCGGGGGTGGGGCTGACGGGGAGGGGGTTTCCCCCTCCCCTGTCTCTACTGCCTCATGGGGTACCCGTAACCCCCACCCCGCCCGGCCTCCGGCCTCCTCCCCCCCCCAGGGCGGGGGCAGTCATGGCGATACCCGGTGGAAAGCCGTGCTCCGGAGTACCCCCGGAGTGCGACCATAGCGCCCGCCCCCACACGCCAAAATTCCTAACATAAACTGACAAGATGCACTAGTTACTATACATCATTACAACAACCATTTTTTGACAGTGTGGCGGAACAGCGAGAGGGGCAATCCGGTCCTGCCAGCGCGTATCCTTGGGTTCATGGTAATCTTTTTGGGCTGTATGGAGCGATCAGCGTTCCGGTTGCCCGCTTCAGATCGAGGAGGGACCGATGGCCGGCGTATGGATGGGAGAAGGTGCAGCAGCACACCATA
>DASQ01000089.1:24257-27819 GCA_002503885.1 Methanoculleus marisnigri
GCGGTCAGGCGGATTGTGCGGGTCTAGATCCTCTTATTTTTACTCGAATTCGGTTTTGCAGCCCAGGCCCGCTCCGGCAGCCGCTGCACCCTCTCGTAGTATTTGACCGCTTCGGCGGGGCGGTCGAGATAGACGAGCGCCATCGCCTTCCCGTTGAGCGCGTCGGCGTCGTCGGGGTTGAGAGCGATTGCCCGGTCGTAGCAGTCAAGGGCTTCCTCGCAGCGTTCCAGGATGACGAGAGCATTCCCCTTCGTGCCCCAGACGCCGGATCTCTCCGGGTCGATCTCAAGCGCATGGGTGCAGCAGGTGACGGCTTCGCCGTACCGCCCGAGGATGAAGAGTGCAAGGCCCTTATTGTACCAGGCGTCCGCGTTCTCCGGGTGGGCCCGGAGTTCCTGGTCGTAGCAGACGAGCGCCTTGTCGTAGTGCGAGAGAACTGAGAGGACGCTTGCTTTGTTGCTCCAGACCTGGCGGTTCTCCGGGTCGATCTCGAGCGCCCGCTCGTAGCAGACAAGTGCCTCCTCGTATCTTTCAAGCCGATAGAGCGCGTTTCCGTAGTTGTTCCAGGCGACGGCATTCGTGGGGGCCGCCCTGACCACAGTCTGGTAGCAGGCAACTGCGGCCTCCCAGTCCTCGAGAGCGTAGTAACTCTCGCCCCGGTAGTAGCATGCGTCCTTGTGGTCGGTCTGGACCCTGAGTGCCTGATCGAAACACTCTATCGCCTCCCCGTAGCGTTTCAGGACAAAGAAGAGAAGTCCCTTCTGGTGCCAGATCTCCGCATCGACGGCGTTCTCCCTGAGCGCCCGGTCGAAGCAGCCAAGCGAGAGGTCGTAACGCTTCAGTTTCTTCAGTGCTATCGCTTTGTGGTACCAGATCCCGGGGTGGCCGGGATTGACCCGGAACGCCCGGTCATAGCAGACAAGTGTCTCCTCGTAGCGTTCCAGGTTCTGCAGTGCCCGACCCCGGTTGTACCAGGCCTCGGCGTCGTCGGGACGAAGAGCGAGCGCCCGATCGAAGCATCCGATGGCTTCATCATAGCGCTTCAGCGCTGCAAGCGTGCATCCCCGGGTATACCAGGTGTCTGCGTGGTTCGGATCGATGGTAACGGCCCGATCATACGAGGCGAGCGCGTCCTCGTAGCGGGAGAGGAGGATCAGGATCGTTCCTCTGGCGTACCAGGCATTTGCGTTCCGGGGATCGAGTGCGACGACCCGGTCGTAACAGTCGACCGCTGCGTCGTACCGGCGATCGGCAGCAAGCGCCGTTCCGCGGGCGAGCCAGGCCTCGACGCGCCCCGGTTCGATCGTGACGACATGGTCGTAGCAGGTGATCGCGTCGGGAGTTCGCCCTATCTTCCTGAGGGCATGGCCCCGGATAAGCCAGGCGCCCGCGATCTCCGGCGCGAGTTTCACCGCCTGGCCGCAGTAATCGGCCGCCTCGCGGTACTCCTGGAGGTCATAGAGCGCCTGCCCCCGGGCATGCCAGAGCCGGGCGCAGGTTGGGTCGATCCTGATGGCCTGGTCGAAGCATTCGGCCGCTTCCCGGTGTTTTCGGGCGGTCGTGAGGGCGAGTCCCTTGTGGTACCAGACGGCGGCGGTGTTGGCATCCAGGGTGATTGCCCGGTCGTAGCACTCGACAGCCCGGTCGTACTGCCCCTGCTCGACGTATGCCCGTCCCTTCCTGCACCAGGCCTCGGCGCTCTTCCAGGGGAGTTCCATTTTGTGAGAGATGGCAACCCTCTGGCAAAAAGGATTTCGATAACGCTCCCGGGATTTCCCCGGTCAGAAGGGAACTTTTCCGAACCGGGGAAGACGGTTCGGACGGTAAACCCGTCTGATGCAGGGGATCAATTGACAACGTATACATGCTCCGGGATCAAAACCGCCGATCAGGGTAACCCACCCGGGCCGGATGAGCATGAAGAGGATGCGCGATACACCAGACCGCGATCGTCCGCGTGAAAAACTGGCAACACGGGGACCGCAGGCGCTCACCGATGCCGAGCTGATTGCTCTCCTCCTCGGGCGGGGCACAAAGACACGGGACGTCTGGCAGGTCGCCAGCGATGTTGAACGCTACCTGGAGGGTGCCGGGGCCGGCCCATCGTATGACGCCCTCCTTGCGATAGATGGGGTCGGGTCAGCGAAAGCCTGCGAGATCATGGCCTGTTTCGAACTCGGCCGGCGATATCTCGGGGACGACGGCGTCTCCGGACACCGGATCACCTGTCCCGCCGATGTCCTCCCGCTTGTTGCGGAATGGCGGGATAAGAAGCAGGAATACTTCTTCTGCATAACCCTCAATGGAGCCGGCGAGGTGATCGAGCGCCGGACCGTCACCGTCGGGATCCTGAACCAGAGCCTCGTCCACCCCCGGGAGGTCTTTGCCGAGGCGATCACCGACCGCGCCGCCTCGGTCGTTCTGGTCCACAACCACCCGTCAGGCACCCTGGAGCCCTCCACCCAGGATCTCAGCATCACCCGGCAACTCGTTGAGGCAGGGTCCATCCTCGGCATCCGGGTGCTCGACCACGTCATCGTCACGAAGAAGGGTTACGTGAGCCTGAAAGAACTCGGGCACCTCTAGTGCATCCTGTCACTTTATGTTAGGAATTTTGGCGTGTGGGGGCGGGCGCTATGGTCGCACTCCGGGGGTACTCCGGAGCACGGCTTTCCACCGGGTATCGCCATGACTGCCCCCGCCCTGGGGGTGGGGGTTACGGGTATCCCCTTAGGCAGTAGAGACAGGGGCGGGGGAGACCCCCTCCCCGTCGGCCCCACCCCCGCAAGGCGATATCCCCACGGTCCACTTGCAGGGGCATGCCCGGGGTGATTCCTCGTCCCGGGTCGATGCTTCCCTATTCATGCCCGATTCAACAGAACTGAAATTTCGTAGTTTCGCGTGAAGCAATCCAGGGTGCAGATCGGGATATGGTCCCACACAGAAGGCAGGCCGTGAGAGATGCGAAGGGCGGGAAAGGAAATTCATAGAGTTAAATGACAACGAGTACTAGGTATCTCCAGATCTCCGGCAGATTTATCCGGACGGTATATTCTCCCGGAGGGCGGTTCCTCACAACTATCATGGGTTTTTTCGCGGGAGCCCCGGCTGCTCCGGATCCCGTTCCTGAAAAAAGTTTATCCCTTCTCGTCAGCCAGGTGTACGATATCATGGATACTGGGTTTCTCCGGGTGTTGCTCAACCCCGGGCGTTTCTTTGAAGCGCGCATGCAGGACGAGCCGAGCCTGAAGGTGCCGGCGCTGATCGCGCTCGTCATCGGGCTGATCGGTGCGGTCTCGGCCGCGCTGGCGGCAAACCTGGTCATCGGGATACTTCCCGCAGATATGCAGGCCTTCGGGATGATCGGGGTGGCGTTCGCCGTAGTCGGTGGCGTCATCGGGGGGTTCGTGACATGGCTCATCTTCGGTGTCGTCTTCTACGGCATCTCGATGGTCTTTAAGGGCACAGGATCGTTCAAGCGCACGCTGGAGTTTACGGGCTACGGATCCCTGCCCCAGGTCTTCGGGGGTATCATCGGGACGATCTTCACCTACCTGCTCAT
>DASQ01000089.1:27935-65423 GCA_002503885.1 Methanoculleus marisnigri
CTTATCACACTTGCCGGATGGCTGTAACATGAAACCAATCCACCTTGCAATCATAACACTCTTCTGCGCCGTCCTGGCGGTCGCCGGACCGGCCAGTGCCGGCCCGGCAGACATCACCGTGACCTCCTCCGCGACCGATCCGCCGGTCCTGATGAAGGGGGATACCGGGACGCTCACGGTGACGATCCAGAACAACGGTCCCGACACCGTCGCCATCCGGAGCGCCAGACTCTACGGCAGCGGGGTCGTGCCCCTGAGCGACTCCTATGCCTCAGTCGGGGAGATCGGTGCCGGGAACAGCAAGACGTTCACCTTCACCGTCCGGGCGGACGGGGGAGAGGGGACGTTCTACCCACAGTTCGTCCTTGACTTCCGCGACGGTGCCGGCAGCCTCCGCTACCCGGTCCCGGTCCAGGTTGAAGATACCCCGCTCAGCGCGTCGGTGATCGGAAAGCCGGACGCCTTCTCCGAAGGACGGACGGCCGAGATCACCGTCCGGGTCGGCAACCCCCGCCCGAACGCCGCCTCCGGCGTCCAGGTGATCCCGCAGGGGATGGGCATTACCGTCACCCCGACCGGAGGGTTCATCGGGGCTCTCGCCCCTGACGGCTCTGCGACCGTCGTCTTCAACCTGACTCCGACCACGGAGACGGACGTCACCTTCCAGGTGATCTGGCGTAACGGCATCAACACCCACACCACCGACCTCGTTCTGCCAATCTCCTTTGGCGAGGACAAGCGGCAGGCGGACCCGGTCATCACGAACGTCGAGGTCACGCTCATCGCCGGCGGCTACCGGATCGTGGGCGACGTCATGAACGCGGGCCTCGAGTCCGCGCGGTCGGTGCTTGTCACCCCCGGTGCGCCGGCGACGCCAATCGACCCGTTCCGGGTCTACGTTGTTGGGACCCTTGATCCCGACGACATCTCCTCGTTTGAGGTGACATTCCGGGCCGACGCAGGCACGACCGAGGTCCCGATCGCCGTCGAGTACCGTGACGACGACGGCAACCGTTATGCGGCGACGACGATGGTCGGGGTCGGCGGCGTTGCTGCGGCACCCCTCGAAGGTCAGGACAGCGGCATACCGATAGCCGGCATCGTCATCGTCGCGCTGGTCGCGCTCGGGATAGCCGGGGCAATCTACTACTCCTGGAGACGGACGTAACCACAATGCCGGTCATCAGTTTCGAGCACGTGAGCAAGGTCTACCCCCTCCCCGCCGGCGACATCGTGGCGCTTGATGACGTCGATATTGCCATCGAGGCGGGCGAGTTCGTCCTGGTCATGGGGCCGTCAGGGTCGGGAAAGTCGACGCTCTTAAACATCATGGGGTCACTCGACGTCCCGACCGCAGGGGAGGTCACCATTGCGGGAAACCGGATCAACGGGATGGACGATGATGAGTTGACCCTTCTCCGGCGCGACCACATCGGGTTTGTCTTCCAGCAGTTCAACCTGATCCCGCTTCTCTCGGTGGTCGAGAACGTCGAATACCCGCTCATCCTGAAAGGCCGGCAGAACGGGTCCCGGGAGCGGGCAGAGGAGGTCCTCGAAGCGGTGGGAATCGCCAAAACGCATTTCACCCACAAGCCGGGCGAGCTCTCCGGCGGGCAGCAGCAGCGGGTGGCGATCGCCCGGGCGCTCGTGAACGACCCCGACTTCCTCCTCTGCGACGAACCGACAGGCAACCTGGACTCAAAGACCGGGACCGCGATCATGGACCTCCTCGACCGGATGAACCGCGAAGAGGGCAAGACCGTCGTCATGGTCACCCACGATCCCCGAATGACGGAATACGCGGATCGGACGATCCGGCTCGCCGATGGGAGACTCGCATGACCTTCTTCGATCTCGCCCGCCGGAACGTCAGCCGCCACTGGCTCCGGTCAGTCCTTGCGGTCATCGGGATCGTCATCGGGGTGATAGCCATCGCCACCCTCGGTATCCTCGGCAACAGCATCGGCCTCATGTTCGGCGACATGGTCACCGACGTCGGCGACACCCTCATCGTCTCTCCGGCGACGGGTACCACGAAACTCACCGAACGGCAGGTGGGCGATATCACCCGGGCGGTCGGCTCCAATCAGGTGATACCGTTCTCGACCACCGCCGATAAGATGTCCGTGGGCGATAAAGAGAGCGGTGCGATGCTATACGCGATCCCTGCCAAAGACATTCCCTCCCTGCTCGAGGTGGAGTCGGGAGCCTACCCGAGGGACACGGGCGCCGGGTGCCTGATCGGAAGTCAGCTTGCCGAGAACAGCAGGGAGAACGGCCTGAAACTCGGTGCCCGGGTCAGGATCGGCGACGAGACCCTCCGGGTTGTGGGCGTGCTCGAAGAGCGCGGGATGGGGTTTGACATCAACCCCGACTACGCTATCGTCGTGCCCTATTCCTGGTACTCGAGCCACTACGATGAGGACGATTACGACCAGGTGATCGTGAAGGTCAGGGACGTCAATGATATCGACGCGGTCAAGGAATCGATCGAGCAGAGGATGAACCGCCGGGAGGATGTCGTCAACGTCATGGACACCCGGGGTATCCTCGAGAGCGTCTTTGCGGCCACCGAGTCGATCACGGTCTTCTTGACGGGCATCGGCGCGATATCGCTCATCGTTGCCGGGGTCTCTATCTTAAACGTGATGCTGATGTCGGTGACCGAGCGGATCAAGGAGATCGGTGTCCTGCGGAGCATCGGCACCCGCCGGAGCGAGGTGATGCGGATGTTCATCTACGAGGCGCTGTTCCTCGGCCTTGCAGGTGCCGCCATCGGCGGAGTGCTCAGTTTCGTCGCCGGGTACCTGATGACGGCGGTCTTCGTCGGGAACCCGGATTACCTCTTCGACCCGAAGAGCCTCCTCTATATCGTCTTTGGGATGGCGTTCGGCGTCATCACGAGCGTGGCCTCCGGCCTCTACCCGGCCTGGAAGGCGGCGCAGTTAAACCCGATCCAGGCGCTGCGCCACGAGTGACGGCCTACTCCGTACACTTCTTTTTTTCCCGCTCGATCTCGTTTTGGAGCCTGCCGATGATCTCGGCGGTCTTCGCGGGCGCGCCGGGGAGGAGGGTGAGGGACTCATGCTCTCCTTCGACGACCAGCAGCGCAACCGGCGTCAGGCAGACCGTGGCAGCCCCCCCCAGGTGCACCTCAAGCGTCCTGATGATGGGGATGATGCACCGCCCACCGACGTTGCGGGCGCCGCCGACGACGAGACCGGCATCGCCGCTCTCCTTCTCCTCACGCACCCGGAGCACCTCTTCCCGATACCTGGCGAAGCCGTTCTCTGACCGGTTTCTGAAGAAGGGCTCTTACGACCGGAACGATGATCAGGAGTGGCCGGCGGATCTGCATCCGGAACGTGAAGGTGCCTTCGAAGATCCTCTGGCAAAAGACCGGGGTCATCACGAAATCGATCGCCTCCGCCGGCCAGAGGGCGTAGCGGACGGCGGTGCAGTAGCCGTAGATGATGCCGGTGTCGGCCGGGCTATCGAGGCCGAGAGTGATATCTCCCCGGAGCGTCTCGAGGTAGAGGGATCGGTAGACGGCACCGAGGATCCTCTGGAGGTGGGGCCAGAGGTCGCCGGCGGCGTCGAGGTATTCTCTCGCCGAAAGAGTGGGTCCGGGCGCCTCTGCCTTCTTCTCCTCTTTTTTGGGCTCTGGTGCCGCAATCTCCCGGAGATCCCGGGTCATGACCGGGCGGCCGACGAGGAGGATCTCAAGCACCTGCAGTTCGTCGGTGATCCGGACCCTCCCCCCCACGATACCCCAGGCTACAGTCGCCATCACCCGGGCACTTTCCCGTCTGCAGTCAGCGACCACCGAGATGGTCACCGGCACCAGGTACAGGGCAAGCAGGAGAGAGAGGAGGATGACGGCAACGGCGAGCAGGATGAAGAAGAGCAGGGTCGCGGCCATAGATTGGAGGGGAAGAGAACCTTACGCCCCTTCTTCACTGCTGACCGGGATCTCCTTTCCTTCCTCTGAGACCCGGGGTGGTTTACCCCTGCGCTGCTGCACCATCTCAGAGCCCTTTTCGAGCACCTTCTCGACGTGGGGGCCGACCGTCTCCCCGATCGTCGAGATCACCTCGGCGAGCTCGCTCTTCTTCTTCAGTGACACCACCTGGATACCCTCGGGACCGGGGACTCCCCTGGTGATGACGATCAGGGCAACGGCCGATATGCCGCCTCCACCGCCGGTCCCGGACCCGCCGTGCTGGCTGCCTTCCCTGCGTCCTCCTGTGCCTTCCCCGCCGCCGAATGCGAACCCGTACTCGGCGACCGGTATGATAACCCGCTCGCCGGCCTCGATCGGGGCACCGAGGACTGCGCTCGCGCAGAGTGTTCGTGCAAGTTGATCGACGGTTATCTGGAGCATCGATTCACCAGTCATACCATTCACCACAGGTATTCCAGTCTGCGGCCTCGTATATAATGGTTGGGGTCCCCCGGCGGTCGCAGGATGCTTATCCCGGGGCGGATGGATACCTACTTACGCTCGTAAGGAGACCAAATGGCTGATGGAGGATGCTGTTGCCCCGGACTGGAACGAGGTCTGGAAGAGGAGGCTTGCCCTGAACCAATCGACTCCGGCGTTCCGGGAAGGGGCCGATCTCTGGGGCGGGCGGGAGCAGGCCCGGCGGTATGCCGTCCGGCCGGAGACCGGCCACGCCCACCGGGTCGCGGAGGCGATGCGGGATCTCGCAGTCTCTCCCGGCGACCGGGTGCTGGATATCGGGTCGGGCCCCGGGACTCTCGCCCTGCCGCTTGCCCGGGCAGGTGCCCTGGTGACAGCGGTCGACCCGGCGGAGGGGATGCTCGCCGAACTCCGGGCAGCGGCAGAAGAGGAGGGACTCACCGCCGTCACCACAGTCCGGGGCCTCTGGGAAGGGATCGACCCGACCCGCGACCTGCAGCCACCCTACGACCGGGTGGTTGCCTCATTCTCGCTTGCTATGCCGGATATCCGGTTGGCCCTCGCCGCGATGGATGCGGCTGCCTCAGGGTCGGTTCACCTCTACTGGTTCGCCGACGAACCGGTCTGGGAGCGGCTTTACCTCGCGCTCTGGGAAGACCTGCACGGGGCGCCGTACCATCAAAAACCGAAGGCCGACTGCCTCTTCAACGTCCTCTACGGTATGGGAATCTACGCAAACGTCCTGATGCGCCCACTTGAGGGCACGACCACGTTCACGACCGTTGAAGATGCCGTCGCGCATTTCGCACCCCGGATGAGCGTGGAGATCCCGGAGCAACGGGAGATCCTTCGGGACTACTTTGAAAACAATCTCGTCCGGCGGGACGACGGGCTCGCCCTCGTCGGTTCCTCGACCTACGCTGCGATCTGGTGGCGGAAGGAGGGATAGAGCCCGGGCCGGCTTTCAGAGGAGGAGACACCCGCCCACGGCCAGTGCGGCGACGATGACGAGGCCGAATACAACAAAAATGATCTGGCGAGTCCCGGGGCCCGCAAACCGGGCGAGGAGCGCCCCGAGTTCCTGCCGGTAGAGGTAGGCAAACAGTCCGGCGATCAGGAAGAGGAAGAGCCACTCACTCGGCTGGGCGAGTTCCCGCAGGATGGCGTCCCAGAAGAAGTCTTCTGCGTAGTTGTACCGGGGTATCGGTCCGAGGAACGGCCAGAACCACTCCACAGGGTGCCGCCACATCGCATCGAAGAACTGGTGGCTTGCCATGCCCACGCCCAGTGCAAGGAGACCGATCTTCCCGCGGTAGCGGTAGAGGAGGATGCCGGCGAGGAGGATCAGGGTGAGGATGGTGAGGCCGTGGAAGTAGATCCGACCGTAGTTGACCGTCCCGTTGAGGATGATATGCCCGAGCGGCTTGTCGATCAGGTCGGGGAGCACGGCGCCCAGCGCGGCGAGCGTGAGAACCCGCCGGTCGCCGGCGATCGCCGCGATGACGAGCCCTATGAGGACACCGACCATGGCATGGGCGATGAGGTACATCGCTAACCAGTGGCGGGGCGATCATATACCAGTTTTCCCCGGCGACCCCGGTTCCTCCCGACCGGGGAGCGGGCAGGAACTCCGCGATCCTGCCGTACCAGGATATCCTTCACTGATCAATAAAGATACGTAATGTATATATGTGTACTGAGTACACCATGATGTATGCAGACGAAGATCCTCCTTGACGAGGAGGAGATGCCGAAACGGTGGTATAACATCCAGGCAGATCTCCCAACGCCGATGGATCCGGTCCTCCACCCGGGGACCGGGAAACCCGCAGTCCCCGACGACCTCCACCACATCTTCCCGATGGAACTGATCCGACAGGAGATGAACACGGACCGCTACATAGATATCCCCCAGGAAGTCCGCGAAATTCTCACCCTCTGGAGGCCGAGCCCTCTCTACCGGGCAAGAAGGCTTGAGGCGGCCCTAAAGACCCCGGCAAAGATCTACTACAAGTGGGAGGGCGTGAGCCCGCCGGGCTCGCATAAGCCCAACACCGCCATCCCCCAGGCCTACTACAACCGCGAAGAGGGGGTGGAGCGGCTCGCGACCGAGACCGGGGCGGGACAGTGGGGCTCGGCACTTGCGTTTGCAACGGGCCTCTTTGGTATGGAGTGCACCGTCTACATGGTCCGGTCCTCCTACGACCAGAAGCCCTACCGCAAAAGCATGATGCAGGTCTACGGCGCCGAGTGCATCCCGAGCCCGTCGCCCAGGACCCGGTCGGGCCAGGCGATACTGGATCGCGACCCCGAGACTCCCGGTTCCCTCGGCATCGCCATATCTGAGGCGGTCGAGGACGCGGCCAGCCACGAAAACACCAACTACGCGCTCGGCTCCGTCCTCAACCACGTCTGCCTCCACCAGACGATCATCGGCCAGGAGGCACAGCAGCAGCTCGCGATGGAGGACGTCTACCCCGACGTCGTGATCGGGTGCGTCGGCGGCGGTACCAACTTTGCCGGGCTCTCCTTCCCGTTCGCCGGCGATAAGATGACCGGAAAGCACCCCGAAACCGATATCGTCGCGGTGGAACCTTCTGCCTGCCCGACCCTGACGAAGGGGCTTTACGCCTATGACTTCGGGGACGTCGCGGGGCTGACTCCGATCATGAGGATGTTCACCCTTGGCCACGACTTCGTCCCGCCGGCGATCCACGCCGGAGGTCTCCGCTACCACGGAGCGTCGCCGCTCGTCTCCCGGCTTGTCCACGATGGGGTGATCCGGGCCGTCGCCTACCACCAGAACGAGGTCTTCGAGGCCGCCGTGACCTTCGCCCGGACAGAGGGGATCATCGTCGCGCCCGAGGCCGCTCACGCGGTGAAGGCCGCGATCGACGAGGCCCTCCGGTGCCGGGAGACCAAAGAAGCAAAGGTGATCCTCTTCAACAACTCCGGGCACGGCAACTTTGATTTCTCCTCCTACGAAGCCTATTTCGCGGGGAAACTTGTCGACTACGAATACCCGGCGGAGCTGATCAAAGAGTCGCTCTCCCGGCTACCGGTGACGGGGTGATGCCGGTGGACTGGACAGGGCTCGAAGAGAGCTGAACACTGAGCCGGGGTGTGAGGAGGTCGTCGCCGCGGCGGCGCGTCGCGAGCGGCCCCTCATCGTCCCGGTATTTACCGATATCCCGCTCCCCGCGTCTTCACCGGCCGACCTCTACGCCTCCCTTCGGGACGGTCCGGGGTTCCTGCTGGAGTCGCTTGAGGGGAACGAGAAGGCCGCCTGCTACTCGTTCATCTGCACCGCCCCGGCCGCGACCATCGCCGTGACTGCCGATGGCGCGGTGACAGTCTCCGGCGACCCCCGCATCCGTGAGATCGCTGCCGGTATCGAGGCCGCCGACGCCGTCGACGCCGTCCGCTTGTTCATGGGCCGGTTCCGGGTTGCCCCCTCGCCGCTCCAGAGGTTCTCGGGAGGGCTTGCCGGCTACTTCTCCTACGACCTCATCTCTTCTATCCACCCGATGTTCCGGGTGGAACCGGCGGAGGATCTTAAAGAGCCCGTCGCCCGGTTCATGCTCGCGCGGGACTGCCTCGCTCTCGACCACCACGGAGAGCGGCTCGCAGTCATCGGGAACCTGCTCATCACCGACGGGACGGATGCGGAGGAGGAGTATCACCGGGGCCGGGCAGCAATCGCCGAACGGGTCGCCCGGATACATGATCTCATTCCGGCAAGCCCGGGCGATCCGGGCAGGTCCGGCGTTCCGGCATCGTCATGCACCCCTGAGGAGTTTTCGGGAGCGGTTCTCCGGGTCAAGGAGCATATCGCGGCTGGCGACATCTTCCAGGCCGTCCTCTCCCGGAGGCTCACCTGCCGTATCGAGGGCGATCCGTTCGATGTCTACCGGCGGCTGCGGGCAACAAACCCGAGCCCCTACATGTACTACCTGGACTTTTCGGACTGCCAGGTCGCCGGGAGCAGCCCCGAGATGCTCGTCCGCGTGGAGAACGGTCGGGTGACGACGGTCCCGATCGCCGGCACCCGGCCCCGGGGGTCGACTCCGGCGGAAGACGACAGGCTCGCGGCCGAGCTCCTCGCCGACGAGAAGGAGCGGGCCGAGCATATCATGCTCGTCGACCTTGCGAGGAACGATGTCGGCGCAGTCTCGGCCTATGGGAGCGTCTCGGTGACGGATTTCATGACCGTCGAGCGGTTCTCGCACGTCCAGCATATCGTCTCCACGGTCTCGGGCACGCTCCGCGAGGGATGCGACCGTTTCGATGCGCTGCGGTCCTGTTTCCCCGCGGGGACCGTCTCGGGGGCCCCGAAGATCCGGGCGATGCAGATCATCGGCGAGATGGAGGGGCTCCGGCGCGGGATCTACGCCGGGGCCGTCGGTTACCTCGGCTTTGCCGGCACGATGGACCTTGCGATAGCCATCCGGACGGTTATCGTGGAGAACGGGGTCGCCTCCGTCCAGGTGGGGGCCGGGATCGTGGCCGACTCCGACCCCGCCCGGGAGTGGGCAGAGACCACCAGCAAAGGACGGGCGATGCTTGCGGCGCTCGGTGCGGAGGTGGAATGATGCGGGTGCTCGTCATTGACAGTTACGACAGTTTCACCTTCAACCTCTGCCAGCAGATCGGGATGCTCGGGGCGGAACCGGTCGTGGTGAAGAGCGACACGCCGTTTGAGCGGATTTGTTCCGCATCCTTCGACCGGGTCGTCCTCTCGCCCGGCCCGGGGCATCCCCGGGACTCCGCCCTCTACCAGGCGGTCCTTACGTCAATCAGCAGGACCGTCCCGACGCTCGGGGTCTGCCTCGGCCACCAGGCGATCGGCCTCACCTTCGGGGCCTCCATCGCCCGGGCCGACCGGCTGATGCACGGGAAGCGGTCGCTCGTCCGGCACGACGGAGCGGGGATCTACGCGGGGGTGCCCGATCCCCTCGTCGCGACCCGCTACCACTCGCTCGTCATCGACCCTGCAACCATCCCGGACTGTCTCGAAGTGACGGCCCGAAGCGACGACGACGGGGCGGTCATGGGTGTTCGGCATCGGGAGTTCCCGATCGAGGGGGTTCAGTTCCACCCGGAGAGCATCCTCACCCCCGACGGGAACCGGCTGATAGCAAACTTCCTCTTCGGCACGGGGGGTGGGGCATGATCCGCGAGGCGATTGCCCGGGTATCCTCAGGCACGGACCTCACCCCGGCCGAAGCGGGGGAGGCGATGGAAGAGATCATGCGGGGGGCGGCGACGCCCGCCCAGATCGGCGGGTTCCTCACGGCACTGCGGATGAAAGGGGAGACCGAGGTAGAGATCGCGGCGTTCGCCCGGGTGATGCGGGCCGCCGCCGTCCCGGTCTTCCTCCCGGGTCCTGAGGCGCGGGTGGACACCTGCGGGACCGGGGGCGACGGTGTGGGGACCTTCAATATCAGCACCGCGGCCGCCTTCGTCGCGGCCGGTGCGGGCGTCTCCGTCGTGAAACACGGGAACCGGGGGGTGTCGAGCCGGTGCGGCTCGGCCGACGTCCTCGAGGCGCTCGGCGTCTCCGTCGCGATCCCGCCGGACCTGGTCGGCAATGTCCTCGCGGCCGCCGGGATTGCCTTCCTCTTCGCCCCGGCCTACCACCCGGCGATGCAGCACGCCCGGTCGGCCCGGCAGGAGCTCGGGATCCGGACGGTCTTTAACCTCCTCGGCCCCCTCACGAACCCGGCAGGTGCCGGGGCCCACCTCCTCGGCGTCTACGACCCCCGCCTGGCATTTCCGGTCGCCCGGGTGCTCCGGGATCTCGGGGTGGAGCGGGCGATGGTGGTCCACGGCGCCGGCCTCGACGAGATGACGACGACCGGGCCGACGACGGTCGCGGAACTGCGGGACGGCGAGGTCCGGGCCTACACCCTCGACTGCACGGAGTTCGGGCTCCCGCACTCGTCCATCGCCGCCCTCCGGGGCGGCGGGCCGGAGGAGAACGCCCGGCTCCTCCTCTCCATCCTGGCGGGCGACGACGGCCCTGCCCGGGATATCACCCTCCTCAACGCCGGGGCGGCGATCTACCTCGGCGGGAAGGCCGGCGGCATCGCAGGGGGCATCGCCCGGGCGGAGGCGTCGATCGACTCGGGAGCGGCGCTCGATCGGCTCCACCGGCTGGTCGAGGCGACTGGAGGTGGGGCATGATCCTCGACGAGATCATCAGGTCGACCGGCGAGCGCCTGGAGACTCTCGGCCCTCTTCCGGCCGTCGACCCCGGGGAGATGCCCCACCGGAGTCTTCGAGAGGCCATACGGGAGTGCCGGGACAGAAACGCGATCATCGCCGAGGTGAAGTATGCCTCCCCGTCCCGCGGCAGAATTCACGACGGCTGCACCCCGGAATCGATCGCGGGGGAGTTCGTCGCCGCCGGGGCCACCGGGCTCTCGGTGCTCACCGAACCTACCTTTTTCGGGGGAAGCATCGAGAATCTCGTCCGGGTGCGGCGTGCGGTCCCGGTGCCGATCCTCCGGAAGGACTTCATCATCGACGAACGCCAGCTCGTGGAGACCCGGGCGCTCGGCGCCGATGCCGTCCTCCTCATCGCCCGGGTGCTCGGGAGCAGCCTCCCCGCATTCGTCGACGAGGCACTCGCGCTCGGTCTTGAGCCGCTCGTCGAGGTCCACGACAGAAACGAGATGGAGCGTGCTCTTGCCACCGAGACGAACCTTATCGGGATCAACAACCGCAACCTTGAGACGATGACGATCGATCTCTCGACGACAGCCCGCCTTGCGGAGGCGGCACGCGACGAGGGAAGGACCGTGGTCTCCGAGAGCGGCATCATGTGGCCCTATGATGTCCGCAATCTACGCCGGCACTGCGACGCGTTCCTGATCGGGTCCGCCCTGATGTCGGCCCGAAACCGCCAAAGGAGACTGGAGGGGTTTGTATTCGCGTGAAGATCTGTGGGATCACCACCGTCGGCGACGCACTTCTCGCCGTGGCGGCCGGAGCCGACGCAATCGGCGTAGTGCTTGCGAGCCCCTCGCCGCGATCGGTGACGCCTGATCTGGCGCGGGAGATATTTGCGGCGGTTCCGCCGTTCGTGACCACGGTCGCCGTCACATCGACCGACCGGCCCGAAGACCTTGCAACGATCCTCTTCTCGCGGCCGGACGCGGTGCAGGTGGGGAGCTGCCTCGATCTGCCTCCCGACGCGGGGGTGCGGGTTCTCCGGATGCTCTCGCCCGGCGACCCCCTGCGGGACGACTGCGACGCGGTGGTCATCGACGGCAGCCACGGCACCGGAAGGGCGTTCGACCCCGGGTACGCCCGGGAGTGCGTGGCATCCTCGCCGGTGCCGGTCATCCTCGCGGGCGGGCTCGCTCCCGGCAACGTGGGCGAGGCGATACGGGCGGTGCGGCCCTACGCCGTCGACGTCGCTTCAGGCGTCGAGGCGGCGCCGGGGATCAAGGACGAGCGTCTCATGAGGGCGTTTGTGAAGGTATGCAGGACGATGTATCCATGAAAACAGGACGATACGGAGTATACGGCGGGCAGTACGTGCCCGAGACGCTGATGAGCGCGCTGATCGAACTTGAGGAGACCTACGCCCGGATCCGCGATGACCCGGAGTTCTCCCGCCGGCTCGACTGGTACCTGCACGAGTATGCCGGCCGGGAGACTCCGCTCACCTACTGCGAGAACCTCTCCCGCGACCTCGGCTGTCGGGTCTACTTAAAGCGGGAGGACCTCCTTCACGGCGGTGCGCATAAACTGAACAACACCCTCGGCCAGGCGCTCATGGCGAAGTACATGGGCAAGCGCCGGCTCATCGCCGAGACCGGCGCCGGGCAGCACGGCGTCGCGACGGCAATCGCGGGTGCGGCCCTCGATCTGCCCGTCGAGGTCTATATGGGCGAGGTGGATACCCGGCGCCAGGCGCTCAACGTATTTCGGATGGAACTCCTCGGGGCCCGGGTCATCCCGGTCGCTTCGGGGTCGCGGACGCTTAAGGACGCCATCAACGCGGCGATGCGCGACTGGGTGGCGAACCTTCGGGATACCCACTACCTGCTCGGCTCCTGCGTCGGCCCGCACCCCTTCCCCCGGATCGTCCGCGACTTCCAGTCGGTCATCGGCGAGGAGGCACGGCGGCAGGTGTTCGAACGGGAGGGGCGGCTCCCCGACACCGTCGTCGCCTGCGTCGGCGGGGGTTCGAACGCGATCGGCATCTTCTATCCGTTCGTGAACGACGACGTGGCGCTGGTCGGCGTGGAGGCGGGCGGCGAGGGGCTCGATACCCCCCGTCACGGGGCTTCGCTCTGCGGTGGCTCGGTCGGGGTCTTCCAGGGAGCGCTCTCCTACCTTCTCCAGGACGACGACGGCCAGGCGCTCGAGACGCACTCCATCGCGGCGGGCCTCGACCATCCCTCCGTCGGGCCCGAGCACGCCATGCTGAGGGACTCGGGGCGGGTCCGCTACGAGGCGGTCACCGACGCCGAAGCACTCGCGGCCTTCCGCCACCTCTCCCGCACCGAGGGGATCATCCCGGCGCTCGAGTCCGCCCATGCGGTCGCCTACGCTCTCCGGGAGGCCGACAACCTCGACCGGGACGGTATCCTCGTCATCAACCTCTCGGGGAGGGGCGACAAAGACGTCGCTGACGTGGCGAACCTCCCCCGGGGTGCGGTATGAGCCGGATCGCCGGGCTCTTTGCCCGGAAAAATCCGGCCTTCATCGGCTTTACCGTCGCTGGAGACCCCGGTATCGAGGCGTCGTTTGGGGTGGCGAGAACGATGATCGATGCGGGTGTCGACCTCCTCGAGATCGCCATCCCCTACTCCGACCCGGTTGCGGACGGCCCCGTGATCGAGCGGGCGCATATCCGCGCTCTCCGGGCAGGCACCACCCCGGACGACGTCTTCACCCTCGTCCGGCGGGTCAGGGAGCACGCACCGGAGGTGCCGGTCATCCTCTTCACCTACTATAACATCGTCTACCGCCGCGGGCCGGGGAGGTTCTTTGCGGAGGCTGCCGCAGCCGGTGCGGACGGCGTCCTCATCGTCGATCTTCCGAGCGAAGAGTCGGGCGAAGTCGCGCCGTACGCCGCCCGGCACGGCATCGACCGGATCGCCCTCATCGCCCCGACGACGTCGCCGGAGCGACAGCACGCGATTCTCCGGGAAGCCTCCGGGTTTGTCTACTTGATCTCGCTTGAAGGGGTTACCGGCGAGCGCGACCGGCTCCCCTCCGGTATCGCCGGGCTGGTCGGTGCGGTGCGGGAGAAGACAGATCTCCCGCTCGCCGTCGGGTTCGGGATTTCGCGCCCCGAGCATGTGGGTGCGGTCGCGGCCGCCGGTGCGAACGGCGTCATCGTGGGGAGCGCGCTCGTCCGGCTGATCGAGGAGCACCCCGGAGACGAGGCCGGGATGCACGAGGCGCTCCGCACTGCCATTGGAGCGTTACGGGGCGGTCTTGCCACCGACCACGGGCATGATATATCCCGGCGGGAAAGAGTAAAGGGATGATGCGGACCGTCGGGTTTTTAATCAACCCGGTCGCCGGGATGGGCGGCGCCGTGGGGCTGAAGGGGACGGACGGACAGGTCGCTGAGGCGATCCGGCTCGGGGCGGTGGCGCACGCCTGCGACCGGGCGGTGCAGCCCCTCTCCCTCCTCAAGAGCGACGATATCGTGTGGTGCACCTGTGCGGCGCCGATGGGGGGGAACGTCCTTCTCGGCGCGGGCATCGACCGCTACACCGTCCTTTATCACCCCTCTCTCCCGACGAGCGCAGCCGACACGAAGGCTGCGTGCCGGGCGTTCCTCGACGCCGGGGCCGACCTGATCGTCTTCTGCGGCGGGGACGGGACGGCCCGGGATGTCTTCGACGCTGTGGGGCGATCAATCCCGGTACTCGGGATTCCCGCCGGAGTGAAGATGTACTCGGCGGTCTTTGCGGTCAACCCGGCGGCGGCGGCCGACCTCGTCCGGCAGGCCGGGCGGGTCCCCTGCCGGGACTCCGAGGTGATGGACGTCGACGAGGAGGCCTACCGCTCGGGCCGTCTTGCCGCCCGGCTCTACGGGTACGCGTGTGTCCCCTACATTCCGGAACGGACTCAAGGAGGGAAGCAGGTCTTCGAGCAGCAGGACGAAGAGCGGGCGAAGGATGATATCGCCGCGTTCATGGCTGAGATCATGCTGCCGGAGACACTCTATATCGTCGGCGCCGGGACCACGACGGCACGGATCCTGGAGCGGCTCGGCCTCCCGGCGACGCTGCTCGGGGTAGATGCCGTCAGGAACGGGGAGGTCGTCGCCCGCGACGTCGATGAACGGACGCTGCTCGCCCTCCTCGACACCTACCCGCGGGCGAAGATCGTCGTCAGCCCCATTGGGGCGCAGGGCTTCGTCCTCGGCCGGGGCAACCAGCAGATCAGCCCGGACGTCCTCCGGAAGGCGGGACTACGGAACCTGATCGTGGTCGCCACGCCGGGAAAGCTCGCCGGGACACCCCTCCTGTACGTTGACTCGGGGGACGCAACGCTCGACCGGGAGGTCGGGGACTCTCTGCAGGTCGTCTCCGGCTACCGGATTGCGCAGCGGAAGAGGGTCCTCCACCCGGAATGATGCGGTCGTGGGGTTCGTCCGTGAATCTTCACGCCGCCCTCTCCTCGACGGGCGTTTGCCGGCAGGCGAGGACGAGGAGCAGGATGCCGAGGAGCCCGAGCCCGGCGTAGACGTAAGCCGCCCCGGCGAACTCGTAGAGCGAGGGCGAGTCGACCCTGACGTTTTCCGGGAGCGGTGGGGCGAGGAAGAGGCCGTATGCCCAGACCAGGCCGAACAGGCTGATGATCCCCGTCTCGATCGCCGAGAACCACGCGAACGTTCCCATCCTGACCGGGAGCGCTCCGAGCAGGAGGATGAGGGCCGCCGGAGCGAGGAGCACGGTGGCGAGCAGGCCGCTCCCGGAGGACCAGGGCGATGGCCCGAAGACGGCGAGCGCCAGGAGGAGCGCCGCGAGGGGCACCGCCGCCCACCACCTGCCGTCTTCCTCCCGCATTGCCGCGGCACAAAGCACCGCTCCCGCAAGTGAGATGATGCAGAAGAGGAGGAGCACCGGCGCGAGGTCTGCGACCCGGTACACGGACTGGCCGTTGTAGGCGAACCGGGCATACATCCCTGTCACGGGAACGGCGATGAAGTACGCCGCGGTGAGAGCGAGGGCGAGCGCTGTTCTCTCCGGAGCCATTCTCATCCCTCCTCCTCGGCGTGCCCCTCTCCCTCCAACCCCGGGCCGGGGGCGGCGATCACCCGGAGAGCGGCGTAGAGTATGGTTGCGACCAGCACGCACTCGAGGTAGAACCCGAAAACCCCGAAGGCGGAGAAGAGCAGGTTATACGCGGGCGTGCCCGCGGCGAACGGGAGGGCGCTCATGATGCCGTCGAAGAGCCACCCGAATACCGGCACCCTGTCCGCGATGAGCGGGGCGGGCCCGCCCGGCCACCCGTCCGGGTTTATCAGGAGGGCGAAGACGAACGGAACCGAGGCTGCAACGGCGACGAGCATCGCCTGCCGCTCTCTCCGGACCGGGACGGCGCCCGCGATGAGCGGGAGCGGTGTCGCGGCTCCCGCGACCGCAAGGGTGACGATCGTGAGGACGAAGACGGGGAGGACGGACTGCAACACCGATCCCGGGGTCCCGGCGATGTCGACGAAGAACGCCCAGGCTGCACACGCACCGACCGCAACGAGCGGCGGGATCAGCAGCCGGAGCCGGCTCCGGGGGCTAATTCTGCCCGGTTGGCCGGGAATGGGGATGACTCTGCCTGACATATCTGCACCATACCGGGATGTGAACCGGGGATGGGCTCCGCGGTTCGGCTGTCGGGTTACTCTGCGACAAAAGTCAACGTCCTTCTATAAACGATTTCTGTCACGATCGTCTACACGTCGGGGCGGTATAATCTGTTTTCTGGCGGTTCTCCCGGAACCGGTCTTCGGGCGAGACCAGCCCCATCACAACCTTTATAGTTAGGGGCAACCTAATTAACCAGGTATCAACTATGCCGGCGAGAGAGGAGCATCTGTTCGAGGTATTTGATCGCCTGATCGCCATCAAAAACGAATGCTCCTCTGCGATCTTCTCCGAATGCGGGCTTGCCGATATGACGGTGAAGCAGATCGCCTATCTGAAGGCCATCGACGAGCACGGAGACGTGACATTCAGCAGACTCGCTGCGATTACCCGGAACTCAAAACCCACCGTCACGGAGATGATCAACCGATTCGTCCGGATGGAGTGTGCGTACCGGCAGAAGTCCCCCGATGACGGGAGGATCGTGTACATCCGCCTGACCGAAAAAGGGCGGATGATGGTGAACGCCGAGCAGAATGCTCTGAACCGGATGATCGAGAAGATGGTACGGGCGCTCGATGAAAAAGAAGTGGATCTCTTGATTGAGATCTTAAAGAAAGTCGGATGATTTTTTTGGCCGGCATTAACGTTAGGTAAACTCGAACTAAATGATTGGAGTCACCATGCACTCACCACAACCTGCAATGATCCGAGAGAAGATCGTCATACCGCTCTTCGAGACCGTGGTCTACCCGGAGAGCCGGACGAAGTTCCCGGTCGACACGGCCACCGGGGAGGCGCTGCTCTCCGCTATGAAGAACGACGGGTCCGCGTCTGCGGTCGGGCTGACCGTAAAGTGCGGCGTACAGCCCTCAGAGGTATCGGCCGAAGCGTTCTATACGACCGGAAACCTCCTTGAGATCGCGCACGTACAGCCTGCCGACGACGGCTACCTGGTCTTTGCGCGGGCAGCCTTCCGGGTTAAGGCTGTAACCCTCTCCGAGAATGACGGGCAGTTCTCTGCCGTCTACGAACCGCTTCCGGATCTGCCGGATCTCGACGAGGGGACCCGGGCTAAGATGCTTGCGGATATCAGAAAGGCTGTTCACGAGATCAGCGGCAACTTCCAGGGCTCCGAACAGTTCACCCGCCCCGTTGACAGGATGGACTCCGTCGACCAGATCATAGGGTTCGTCGTGCCGTTCATGCCGGTTGATGTTGCAGTGAAGCAGAATCTCCTGGAGACCGTCTCTGTTCGGGAGCGGTACGCTGCGTTCCTTGAGGTCCTCACGAACCTGAAAGAGAGCATCGATCTCCGGATCGAGGTGGCCAGGAAGGTCTCCGACAAGGTAGGCAAGGCGAACCGCGAAGCGATGCTCCGGGAGCAGCTCAAGGTGATCCAGGACGAGCTCAACGGCTGCGACGGCTCATCCGGCGAGGAAGGTTACCGGGAGCGGATCGAGCGCTCGACGATGCCTGATGAGGTGCGGAAGAAGGCGTTTTCCGAGCTCAAGAAACTCGAGAGCGGCGGCAGCCAGCACCACGAGAGCCAGGGGATTAGAAACTACCTCGACCTCCTGCTCGACCTCCCCTGGACGGTCGAGGAGAAGAAGAGCATCGATATCGCAGAATCCCGTCAGGTGCTCGAGAGCAACCATAACGGCCTCGAGAAGGTCAAGGAGCGGATCGTCCAGCATCTCGCCGTCATGAAACTCAAGGAGGAGAAGCAGGGCTCGATCCTCCTCTTCGCGGGCCCGCCCGGCACGGGCAAGACGAGCCTGGGCAAAAGCATTGCAGACGCTCTCGGGCGGAAATATATCAGGATCAGCCTAGGCGGCATCAAAGACGAGGCGGAGATCCGGGGGCACCGGCGGACCTACGTCGGGTCCCTGCCCGGGCGGATCGTACAGGGCATGAAGAAGGCCGGGACGAAGAACCCCGTCTTCATCCTCGACGAGATCGATAAGCTCGCCTACTCCAACGCCGGAGATCCGGCAAGCGCCCTCCTGGAGGTCCTCGACCCCGAACAGAACAGCACGTTCACGGACCATTACCTGGAGGTTCCTTACGATCTCTCGGACGTGCTCTTCATCGCGACGGCGAACTCCCTCGCGACGATCCCGGCGCCGCTCCTCGACCGGATGGAACTCATCGAGATCTCGGGCTACACGAAGAACGAGAAGTTCGCCATCGCAAAGGACCACCTGCTGCCGGAGACCCTCGTGGAGCACGGCCTTGATGCGGATAAACTCAGGGTAGAGGATGAGGCCCTGGTGGCGGTCATCGAGAAGTACACCCGTGAAGCGGGTGTCCGGGCGCTCAAGAAGCAGCTTGCCCGGGCTGCACGGTATGTCTCGGCAAAGATCGTATCGGGAGATGCAAACCTGCCGTACGTCGTGACGGTGGAGGTACTCCCGGAGGTCCTTGGAAAGGAGACGGTCCGGCAGGATGTGGCCAGAAAAGAGAACCCGCCCGGTGTCGTCACGGGACTTGCGTGGACGCCGGTCGGCGGGGATATCCTCTTCATCGAGGGGACGTTCATGCCCGGCAAAGGGAAACTGACGCTGACCGGCCAGCTCGGGGACGTGATGAAGGAGTCCGCGCAGATCTCGCTCAGCCTGATCCGCTCAAGGCTGGCCGCCACTGCAACCCGGTTCGACTTCTTCGCAAGCGACATCCATATCCACGTGCCGTCGGGAGCAACCCCGAAGGACGGGCCGTCTGCGGGCGTGACCCTCTTTACGGCTCTTGCCTCCCTCGTCACCGGCAAAGCGGTCGACCCGACGATCGCGATGACCGGGGAGGTGACGCTCTCCGGCGCCGTGCTGCCGGTGGGCGGGATCAAGGAGAAGATCCTCGCTGCACACAGGGCCGGGATAAAGACGGTCATCCTCCCGCGGGAGAACGAGCGGGATCTCGACGACGTGCCCGAGGACGTGCGCAGCGACCTTGCGTTCGTGACCGTGGATACCATCGAGGACGTTCTCCGGGAGGCGCTCGGGATAGAACTCCAGGGGTCGGTCCTGCCGTATGCGGGGAAGAACCGGTGCGTCCCGGTGCACGACCTCTGAACACTGACCGGTCCACGCCCGGTCCGGGATCATCCGCGGGGGAGCACCTCCCCAAGGCGGCCCCGGCCCCCTAAACCCTCTTTGCTATCGTCTCGATCGCCTCGATCAGCGTCTGCTGCTGCGGCTTGATGATCGCGACCGGACAGTCAACGATCTTCTCCACGATCGGCGCGAGGATGGGGGCGCAGACGATCCCGAGCGCCCCCTCCTTGTCGGCCCGCGCCGCTGCGGTGATGCACTCGTCGAGGGAGTCCGCCGGGTAGCCCCGGATCCGGTAACTCCGGTCGCCGATGGGAAGGTCGCGGTTATCCAGGTCGTCGAGCAGGAACCGCGCCGCGATCACCGCGATGAAACTCTTCTCCCGGGGCTCGAGGACGTTGACGATCCGCCGGACGGTCGAGAGGCGCGGGTCCGCCCTGCCCGACGTGAGTTTGTAGAGGGTGGCGGGCGGGATCCCCGCCCGTTCCGCGAGGTCGCGGATGCTCATATCCTGCCGGGCGAGTTCCTCCTGGAGCGCCACGGCAAAGTCGGCTTCAAAGATCTTTCGCGAGAGCATTGTTCTACTATAGTAGTATCTATGGGATAATGTTTTTCCTGCTCTGGTTAAGAGTTCCGCTATGGAGAACAACCCTTATCTTCCTGCATGACAACCCTCCCGCATGGACCCCTCACCCATCCGCGAGATCACGATCCTCCCCGGCCGGAACCGGCATGGCGAACCGGAGCGGTTCGACGCGATCGCCATCCGCCCGGGCGACACGATATCCATCGTCGGCCCCACCGGTTCGGGGAAGAGCGCCCTCATCAACGACATCGAGGTCTTCGCCCGTAACGACACCGCCACGGGGCGCACCGTCCTCGTCAACGGCGCCTACCCTCCCGAAGAGTTCGTCCGCGACCCGGCGCACAAGCCCGTCGCCCTGATCACCCAGAACACCCGGTGCCTCGCCGACCTTGCGGTCGAGGAGTTCCTCGCGATGCATGTCCGGTCCCGCAGGATCGCCGACGACGGGATTGTCGAGAGGACGATCGCCCTTGCAAACGAGTTCACGGGCGAGGAGATCCGATCCGGCGCCCGGATGACCGCGCTCTCCGGGGGGCAGACCCGGTCGCTCCTGGTGGCGGACGCCGTCCTCATCGCGGCTGCGCCGGTCCTCCTCCTCGACGAGGTGGAGAACGCCGGGATCTTCAAGGAGCGGGTGATCGAGGTGCTCCGGGCCGGTGGGAAGGCGGTCGTCTTCGTCACGCACGATCCTCTGGTCTCCCTCCTCTCCGCCCGACGGATCGTCATGCGGGACGGGGCGGTCGAACGGGTGATCGAGCCTCTCGACCGCGAGAACGAGGCGCTCCGGGAGGCCCTCCGTCTTGATGAGATCCTCCGCCGGATGCGGGAGCGGATCCGGGCGGGCGACCTGATCACGGGACCGGTCGGGGCATGAGGCTCGCCGTCGTCGCCGGTCCGCCGTCGGCCGGGAAGACTGCGGTCGTGCGGCAGACCATCCGCTCTCTTCTGGACCGGTACCGGATCGCTTACGTGAAGATCGACGTCGTCCGGGCGTTCGAGGACGAGGAACTCGCGGCCGAGTTCGGGATACCGGCACGCAAGGTCTGCTCCGGCGACCTCTGCCCGGACCACGCCGGGGTGATGGTGATGCGGGACGCCATCGCCTGGGCCGAAGAAGAGGGAACCGACCTCCTCCTGGTCGAGAGCGCCGGGCTCTGCCTGCGCTGCTCTCCCTACACGACGCAGGCGCTCGGGATTGTCGTCCTCTCCGCAGTCTCCGGCACGAACACGCCCCTGAAGATGGCCGCGATGCTTGCGCTCGCCGACATCGCGGTCGTGACCCGGATCGACCTGGTCTCCCAGGCCGAGAAGGAGGTCTTCCGGGAGCGGATCCGGGAGGTGAACCCGGACCTCGATATCGTGGAGACGAACGCCGTCCAGGGGACCGGGATGCGCTACCTCCTCCGGGCGATCGAAGACTGCCCGCCGATAACCGATCCCGATACAATCGTCCTCCGGGGTGCGCCGCCGCTCGGGGTCTGCACCGTCTGCATCGGGAAGACGGAGATCGGGTGGCAGAACCACTTCGGGGTCGTCCGGAGGCTCGAGGGTGCCGACTACCTCTTCCGGGGGGACTGACCCGGTGGCGTGGCAACCGCCCGGGAAAGACTGCGGGGCCTGCGGCGCTCCGACCTGCGAGGCGTTCCTCGAACGGGTCCGGCGGGAGGAGAAGGCTCTCCCGGACTGCATCTTCTACCCCACCGGAACCGCACCTTCCCGGTTCGAGGGCGAGGCCCAACACTCTGGCCGGGACATCCTCGGCGGCGAGTACGACTTCATCCTCGATCCCCTGCCCGGGGAGGTCTCGGCCCGAAAGATCATCCTCCCCTTCCGCCCGGACCTCGTGGAGAAGTGGGGGATTGCGGCCGGGGATATCGTCGTCGGGAGGCCGGCCGGCGCGGGGTGTCCGGTTCAGCACGTCCTCTCGGTCCTCCGTGCAAGCCCGGCAAGCGGCCTCCTCACCTGCCTGGTCGTCGGCCCGCGGGCCTCGCGGGGCGGAGAATTTAAGGACGTTGAAGCCTACCACATCGTCGGTTTCGAGGGGATTGCCCGGACGGTGCGGCGCGAACCGGTATTCGGGATGCGGCAGCGGTTCCTGCCCGGCTACTGCATGATGAACCTTACGCACACGGGTGTCGTAAATATGATTCTCGCACAGTCCGGCGGTCTCCATGTGCGGGTGGAGGATATCAGGTTATGAAGACAATGGCAGAGATCGATGAGAAGATCCGGAACGGTTCCGCGGTCGTCTACACCGCCGCGGAGTTCAAGCGCCTCGTCCGCGAGGGTGCGGAGATCACGGCCGCGGATGTGGACGTGGTCACCACCGGGACCTCGGGTGTGATGTCGGGGACCGCGGCGATCCTCTCGGTGCCGGTCGCAGAGCCGGGGACGTTCGAGCGGGCGGAGCGGGCCTGGCTGAATGGGGTCCCCTGCATGCCCGGCCCCTGCCCGAACGAGCGTCTCGGCCTCCTCGACCTGATCGTCTCGGGGACTGCCCACGCCGGCGCCGGGTACGGGGGCGGCCACCTCTTCCGCGAGATCGTCGAGGGGCGCAAGATCGAGGTGGTGGTGGAGGCCGCCGACCGGTCGATCGAAGCGAAGGTGACCATCGACGACTTTTCCTACGCCCGGATCTTTACCACCCGGAGCGCTTACAAGAACTATACCGCCTACGTCAACACCAAACCGACCCGGGTGAAGACGATCTTCTCGGTCACAGGGCTCGAGGGCCCCTGCCGGGAGGTCTCGGTCAGCGGGTGCGGCGAGATCAATCCCCTCCAGAACGACCCCGCAAGGCTCGCGATCCGGGACGGGACGCCGGTCCTCCTGAATGGCTCGGTCGGGATCGTGACCGGGGAAGGGACCCGGAGCACCCCCGAGAGGCCCAACCTCACGCTCATCGCCGATATGGCCGGGATGCAGCCCCGCTATATGGGGGGCTTTAAGACCTCTGCCGGGCCCGAGTGCATCACGAGCCTCGGCGTCGCGATCCCGGTCCTCGACGACCGGCAGGTCGCGGCCCTCCGCATCCTCGATGAGAGCATCGCCCTCCCGGTGGCCGACATCAACACCCGCACCGTTCTCGGGGAAGGGACCTACGCCGACGTCTGGCAGCAGCCCGACCGGGAGGTGACCTACCATCCCGAGTGGTGCGAGGAGTGCTCGGCCTGTGTTGCAGCCATGGTCTGCCCGACGGGCGCGTTTGCCCGCGAGACCGGGATCGACCGCGACCGCTGCCTCGCCTGCACCGCCTGTCTTGCCGCCTGCCAAAACAACGCCCTCGAGGCCGGCGAGGGCGCGATCCGCGTCCGGGGGCGGAGGGTTCCGATCACGCTCCGCCAGTCGGGCCGGACGCTCGCCGAGGATCTCTGCCGGGACTTAAAAGAGCGGATCCTTGATTCCCGGTTCACCTTCACCGGGAGTGGGATGCGATGAAGGAGAAGTACCTCCTCCGGTGTCCGGGGTGCGGCCGGTCCTTCCCGGACCATTACACCCTCGACTGCCCGTCGGGGTGCGACGCCCTCCTCCGGACCGTTTATGCCGGGCGCCGCCTCACCCCCCGGAACCTCCCGGGAATCTTCCGCTACAAGGGCTGGCTCCCGGTCGAGGGCCACCTTCCCCTCGATGCCGGCCCGGCCTCCTACGAGAGCCAGGGTCTCGCCCGGGAGCTCGGTCTCTCAAACCTCACCATCACCTTCTCGGGCTACTGGCCCGAGCGGGGCGGGGGGATGGAGACCTGCTCCTTCAAGGAGCTCGAGGCGCAGCCGACGGTCCTCCGGCTCAGGGAGAAGGGGGGCGGGGTCCTCCAGGTCTCCTCGGCGGGGAACACCGGCCGGGCGTTCTGCCAGGTCTCGGGCCTGACCGGGGCCCCGGTTGTGGTGGTGGTCCCGACCCCCGCCGCCGGCCGGCTCTGGACGACGGTCCCGGCGGCAAACGTCTGCCTCATCACGGTTGACGGGGACTACTCCGACTCGATCGCGTTCGGGCGGGAGGTCTGCACGCTCCCGGGGATCGTCCCCGAGGGCGGGGCGAAGAACGTCGCCCGCCGGGACGGGATGGGGGCGGTGATGCTTGATGCGACGCTTGCCGCCGGCCGGCTCCCCGACTGCTACTTCCAGGCGGTAGGGAGCGGAACCGGGGGGATCGCCGCGTGGGAGGCTGCCGAGCGGCTGGTCGCCGACGGGCGGTTCGGCCCCCGCCTCCCGGAACTCCACCTCTCCCAGAACCTCCCCTTCGTCCCGATGATCCGGGCCTGGGAGGCGGGGAGGGGGGAGATTGTCCCGGCGGAGGATATGCCCGACGACGAAGCCTCGATCGCCCGGGTCTACGCCGACGTCCTGACGAACCGCCACCCACCCTGGGGGATCCGGGGCGGGGTCCGGGACGCCCTAGCGGCCTCGGGCGGGAGGATGTACGCGGTCTCAAACGAGGATGCCCGGAGCGCCGGGAGGCTCTTTGCGGCTGCAGAGGAGATCGACCTCGACCCGGCCGCCGCCGTCGCCGTCGCGTCGCTCGCCCGGGCGGTGGAGAAAGGGTTCATCGGCCCGGAGAAGCGCATACTCCTGAACGTGACCGGCGGGGGCTACGAGCGTGCGGCCGAGGACCTCGACCGCTACCCGGTCGAACCCTTCATCCGCGTAGCGGCCGGGGCGGTCTTCGAGGGGGAGGTCCGGGACGCTGTCGCGGCCTGGCTCGCGGAGCAGGAGGTGGCCGCCCGTGCGTGAAGGCTCTCTCCTCGACCGGCTCTCCGCCCTCGGGGTCGATACCGTGGCGTCGCTCCCCTGCGACCGGACGCAGGAGTTCTGCGCCCGGATCCCGGATCGGTTCCGGGCGGTCAACCTGACCCGGGAAGAGGACGGCGTCGGGATCTGCGCCGGGCTCGCGATGGCCGGGGGACGGCCTGTGCTGCATATGCAGAGTTCGGGACTCGGCAACTCCCTGAATGCGATTATGTCGCTCACCGTCACCTTCGGCCTTCCTCTCCCCGTCCTCGCGAGCTGGCGGGGTGTCTACCGGGAGGCGATCCCGGCCCAGGTGCCGTTCAACCGGGCGGTCCCGGAGGTGCTCGCGGCGCTCGGGATCCCGTATACCATCATCCGCGGTCCCGGGGATGAAGCGCTGATCGATGAGGTCGTCCGGGACGCTTACGACTCGATGCGGCCGCACGTGGCCCTGATCCTCCCCTCGTTCTGGGAGGGGACGGAGGAGGCCTGCCTGGCGGAGCAGCCGTTCCCGCCCCGGGCCCGGGAGTCTACGGTAGACTACCGGCGGATGTTTCGCGACCCGGTGATGACCCGGTACGACGCGATCCGGGCTATCGCCGCCACCCTCGACGGGGAGGCGGTCGTAGCGAACATCGGTGTCCCCTCAAAGGAGCTCTACGCGGCCCGTGACCGGGACCTCAACTTCTACATGCTCGGGAGCTACACCCAGGCGACCCCGATCGGGCTTGGGCTTTCGCTTGCGACGGATAAAGACGTCGTGGTCCTCGACGGCGACGGGAGCCTGCTCGGGACCGCCGTCCTCCCGGTGGTGGCTGCAGAAGCCCCGGAAAATCTTACGATCGTCTGCCTGGACAACGGGGCCTTCGGGAGCACCGGCAACCAGCCCACCCCGGCCTCCGGCCTGGTGGACATGGAACTCCTCGCCCTCACCGCCGGGATCCGGAATACGTGCAAGGTGCAGGATGAGCGGGAACTTGCGGAGGCCTGGGAGAACCGGGGGCGGGGCCCGAACTTCATCCACGTTGTGCTCGCGCCCGGGAATGCCGCGGTACCGAATATTCCCCTCGCGCCGGCGGAGATCCGGGAGCGGTTTATGCGGGCGCTGCAGGAGGTTTAGCCTCCTCCGCCCCCCGGTCACCTTTATCCCCGTCGCCGCCGTCCCCCCCACTGCGGCGCATTTCTTCGTCATGGTCTGGTACAGGCGAAAGGAGAACCTGGTCGACCCCAACCCCGTGAGCATCCTCCGTCATGCCCTCCGGTCGGGGGAACAGGGAGAGGGAAGCACGAAGCGCAGAAGGGCCATCGTCGAGAAGGCGGTCGACGCCGTCCTTGTCGTCGCGATCCTCCGGGTTTACCTCTACGCATTCCTTGCGTCTTCTATCGACCAGGTGCTCTGGCTCCCTGTCCTTATCGTCATCGGCATACTCCTGACACGCATCGTCTTTATCGACGGCGGCGAGCGCCGCGTCACTTTCGCACGATCGGTCGTCTTCGACCTCACAGCAGCCGGGATTCTCCGTCTGCGCTACCTGGTGCTGGGGTATCCCGTTCTTCCCCCCTTCCAGGAGATCGTGCTCGTTGGTATCGTTTCTTTTGGTGCCCTGTATCTCCGGGAGCGACGGCGTGTGCCGGGGGGAACAGACTGACGAAACGTACCGTTTCCAAAATAGTCCCCGGGCGTGTAGAGGAACGTGACAGAAAATCATATACCTCCGAACGTTCAGGTCATTGTATACATGGAGCGCAAATACCTCATCGTGCTGATGCTTCTCGGCATCATGGCCGGCCTGTATGCAGCGATCACCTACCAGTGGGTTTTGATGGTCCTCGTCGTCGCACCGGTGGCGCTGATCCTGGTCGCTGCCGACGTCCTCCAGCGGGTCCGGTTATTGTCGGAGGCGATCGCCACCAGCACGGCAAACCTGGAGGAGTCGGTTGCTTCCATGAGATGCACCGTCGAGAGGATCGAGCAGCGTCTGGGCGACCTGGAGAACCGGTGAGGTTTGATATGGCGGGGGAGCAGAAATGCCTCTAAGCGGGTGGAAAACATACTGCCGCGTTTTCACCTCCGGTGCAGCTCTCTCGATCACGGATGTGCGGTGGTCTCATCGACGGCCTGCACGTGATGAGGCTACGAATAGAATGATCCGTAGTTCGACGCGACGGAAACAGGATGCAAAAAGGTATCTGCGGGCTGGTGTCAAAACCGGGCAGTTTGGGCTGCCCGGTTCCGGTTCACCGCGTGTTACTGATACTCGCATCTGCCGTCCCTTCCTGATAAGGCGGCGATGCGGTACTAGGTTATTTTTTTCTCTTGGTTTTTATATTTCTATCGGTTGCCTGGTTGCTCTACTGCGCCCGGTATTTCCCGCGGATCACGGCTGCGAGTACGTTTTGTCTGCAGCAGCGGACCGGAGTGTCGGGACGCGCTCGAAGCGGTGCACCCAGAAAACGAATCGGTCTTCGAACGGGGGGCGATCCGACCAGTTCACCCTGTAAATAAATAGTTCTGTGCGAAACCTATAGTCAATATATACTCGTTTGGAAATATCTATATCCTCTCAATCCATATTCTGTGTTGATTACCCTCCGCAGGGGCATCGGGGTCTTGCATGTTCGATCGTGAACGCATATTGTCGCTTTTACCGTTCCGAAGCAGAAAACCGGACGGAGCCCCTCCGCTGCCGTCTCTCGACCCGGCAAAACTGTTTGAAAAATACAAACAGATCTGCTACGTGCTCGGCAAGCACCTCGACAAAAACCCGAACGAGGATATAGCCCGGATGATCTACCAGGCGGACCTCGATATGACGCCCGGCCTGTTCCTTTCGCTGCTGCTCGTCACGGCTGCGCTTTGCGCCGCGATCATGTTCGTCGTCTCGCTCATCGTATTCCTCGTCCCTTTCAGCCCCTTCGCCTCCGAAAGCCCACTGCTGTACATCTTCATTCTCACCTTCTTTGCCCCGGTCGTCGTCGCGGCCGGCTTTCCCTTCTATCTCACCAGCCAGATCTCGAATAAAAAGATCGATATCGAGAAGAATCTCCCCTATGCGCTTGCTTTCATGTCCATCCTGGCCAGTTCCGGTGCCACGCCTCTCGATATCATCAGGAGGATTGCACGTGAGGATTATGGTCATATATCGAGCGAATTCAGAAAAGTCGTCTTTCGCGTGGAGATCCTCGGCGAGGACGCGGTGACGGCGATGAACAGCATGGTGAACTCCACGCCCTCCGAGGTCTTCCGGGATATCTGCATGGACCTGACGAACCTCATCTACGGGGGGAGCGGCCTTGCCGGGTATCTTGCGTCGAAGTCGAAGGAGTTGATGGGGATCCGGCGGCAGACGGACAAAGAGTTCGTCGAGTCGCTCTCCGTCTTCGGCGAGGGGTACCTCGGCGGCATCGTCATGACGCTCACCCTCGCCGTCCTCGGGATCGTGATCAGCAGCGCGCTGGGGGTGGAGCTCGGGCCGTTCACCCCCGACCAGCTCTTCTTCTTCCTGGTCTATCTCGGCACGCCGCTCATCAACGTCCTCTTCCTGCTGATGCTCGGCGTCAAGTACTCCACAAATCCCTGATCCACCATGGCACTCCGACGCAGACACGAAAAATCCGGCAGCCTTCCCGGCGGCATCGGCCTCTTCATCGAGCGTATCCGGATCAAATACGATCCGAAACGGGAGTACTTCACGGTCGGGATTCCCGTAGCGGTGGCGGTACTCTTCGTTGCCGGGATGCTGCTCTCCGGGGCGGCGCAGATCGGCGGGGGCGACGGGGAATCGGATCAGGTGAGTGACCGGCAGAAGGCCTACGAGGAGCTTCTCCGCCAGATGGAAGCGGAAGAGCAGGGGATAGAACTGCCGTCGGAGGACGAGGCGGCAGAGGAGCCGCAGGAAGAGAGGGAGAAGATCGGCATCGACCATATCCTCATCATCGCCACGCTGATCGCCATCACGCCCTACGGCTTTGATATCACCCTCCAGAAGATGCGGCGGCGCAAGAAGGAGGAGCTCTACACGGAGTTTCTCTTCAAGCTCTCGGAGATGATGCGGGGCGGGCTTGACCCTATCAAATCGGTCATGGAGCTTTCGAAGACGGATCTCGGCGCGCTGAACGCCGACGTCCGGGTTGCGGCGAACTCCATGAAGTTCGGGAAGTCTTTTGAGGAGGCGATGAAACGGATGGCGAGGGACCTCGGGAGCGAACTGATCATCCGGTATACCGATCTCGTCATCCAGGCATCCTACAGCGGCGGTTCGGTGGCCGACCTGATCCTCAAGTCATCGGAGGATATGCGGAGCATTCTCGCGATCGAGCGGGAGAAGGAAGGGGACCTGAAGCAGTACGTCGTCATCTTCTACCTGGCGCAGGGGATCATCGTCTTCATCGTCTATACGCTCAACACCTCGCTCCTCCCCTTCTTCAACGATATGGGGGGGTCGGGGTTCGGCGGCGCCGAGATCGCCAGCATCGACTTCACCCAGGGCTTCTTCCACCTGATCATGCTCAACGCCCTCTTCGGCGGCCTCATCATCGGCAAGATCTCGGAGGGCGATTCGCTCTATGGGCTGAAGCATGCCACGATCCTGATCGGGGGCTGCTACATAGTCTGCGTGATGATGCTCCTTCCTGCGGGTGCGGGCGGGGACGTGATCGATGCGAACGTCGCGATCATCTCCGGGTTCGATCAGGAAGGTCTCGTCGGTCTGCCGCTCAAGGACCCGATCGTCGTTTCAGTCACCGACCTCGAGGGCAATCCCCTGTCCCGGACGACGGTTACGTTCGGGATAGACCCGGGGGGTATGGTTGAGCCCGAGACGGTGAAGACCAACGAAGAAGGGAAAGCCACGGTGAGGGTCGTCCTCGGCGCGGCGGAGGGCACCTATGCCGTCAGCGCGACCGTCGGGGAGACGACCGCCCGGACGACCGCGGTTGCTCTGGCGATGGGGGAATGAACCGTTCACCCGTGGCGCTCACGGGTGTCGATGAGGATCCCCTCTTCCGTGATGGAGAAGAGCACCGTCCGTTCCGGCGGGATCTCACCTTTCATCTTCGGGACGTTGATCTGCCGCTTGATCTTCCCGCCTTCGTTGACCTCCAGGAACTGGATGATCCCGTCTGCGAGAGAGCGGATGAGCTGTTCGTGACGATTGGAGAGGATGCCGGTCGTCATGGTCAGGAGGATGGTCTTTCCGCTCCTGCTGGCGTCGAGGAGGGCGCACAGGGTCGCTTTGAGTCTCGTGAGATCGGCATCGGGGCAGAAGGACGCGAACTGGTCGATGACGCAGAAGTCTCCCGTGCAGGACGTCGTGATGGCGTCGGCGGTTCTCGCGCACTCGGTGATCGCGAAGCGGTCGAAGTGCCTGATCCGGTAGAGGTCCATCTGGATGCGGACGTCGTCCCTGTAATGCGGGGTGATATAGGTGACGCGTTTTCCCTGCTCGGCCGCGCCTGATGCGAGCTGCAGGGCGTAGGTGACGTTCGTGCAGCCCAGCGCTTCTTCGAGCACGATGACGGCGTTCTCCGGAAGGGTGATGAGTCCCCACTCAAACTCCATTTCCCACTAGTATGGCGGTTGCACCAGATATGGTTTCTGTATACGCGGCTGCCGTATAGGGGTGGGACATCCACAACCGCCCCCGTATTTTCGCCGGATCGCTCCATGCTGCGGGAAAGACCTAAATAATGCCGAATATCATATACTTCTGGAGTTCGTGAGACTATAGTTTCTATAGGCTCTATAGATCCTGTCTCCATGGTCTCTTCGCGGGGAGATCTTCTGCAGGAGGAGGTATGATGGGGAATACGGGACTGCGTGGCGTGTCCGGGCTGGCGGCGGATTATCGCATCATAGCCTGCATACCGGCTCTTGCGGTGCTCTTCGACTACTCCATGACCCTGATCTTCTCCGGAGGGAAGGAGATGCTTCTCCGGTTCGAGTTCAGCCCGCTCGTCCGGTATGCCGTGGAGCACGATATCGTGGCGGTCTACCTGCTCGCCATGATGCTCTTCTATTACGGCCTGGCATTCGGGGCGCTCCGCCTGCTCCGCCCGACCGGGCTGTATCGGTTCGGCGTCGCGCTCATCCTGCTTGTCGCCGCAACCCATGTCCTCGGCGGNNTCGCCGCCATCGTCATGGCGCTCGCAGCCTTCGGGTGCGCCGTCCTGCGCCGTCCGGGAACCGCATAGATCTATGGGGGATCCAGCGGGGACCTTTGACGAGCAGAGCGATGTCGACATCCTGATCATCGGTGACGAGATCCGGGTCGATCATGAACTCACCACGACCGCGATATCAACGCGGCGATCAACATCCAGAAGTTTCCCTGTTCCCGCAGCCGGTCTATTTCCTCCGAAAATGAAGGGGCCTGCCCTTCACGCATCTCCTGAATCGATGGTCCGATAAGAGGTCTCACAAGAGGCCGTCCAGTGCATCCGCTCGCATCATGAAAACGTTCATCGCGTATACCTGAGTATACCTCAGTATGACAAGCGTCACCGTCAAGATCGATGCTGAACTCCGGGACCAGCTCAACGCCCTGAAAGTCCATCCCCGGGAGTCGTACAACGAGGTGATCGGGCGCCTGGTGGATATGGCGATCGACGAGGAGCCTCTCAGTGAAGAGGCAATCCGGGACCTTGAACAATCGCTTGAAGACCTCCGGGCCGGGAGGGTCTATACTCTGGAAGAGGTCATGGCGGAGCTGAAGGAGGAATGACCTGCCGCGTGGTCATCACCGCGACAGCCCGCCATAACCTCAGGAGCATTCCACGACCTATGGCAGTCCGGATAGGTGAAGAACTTGCATCGCTTGCCGGCGAGTCCGACCCTAAAGCGCATCTCAAAAAGCTGAAGGGTTCGGATAACCCACCGTTTTATTCACTCCGTGTCGGGGATTATCGGGCGGTCCTCTCGGTCATAGATAATCTCCTGGTGATCGATGTCATTGCCGTCGGACGCCGAAGCAGGATTTATCGAAGGTTCTGACCGGGGTATCGCCGCAACCCATGTCCTCGGCGGGCTGTCGTGGGTCGTCCGGAGTGCGCTCTACTCTTATGTCGTCCACGGCGTCTCCGTCGCCGCAATCGTCGTGGCGCTCGCAGCCTTCGGGTGCGCCGGCACGGCGCGCTGAGGTCTCGCGGCGCAGAACCGGGAACTCCCGTGGTTCTATATATCTCTATAGCATATGGCGGGAAGGTATATGGTCCCGGGAGCATATGATCCTCTGGTCCGGATGTCTCCTCAAACCAATCCCGAATCACGGCATTCTCCCCCAGGCCCTTCTGCACCCCCAAACGTCCTGCCCGCGCGCGAGAACCCGGACCGGCCCTTCCTGGTGTTTGCTGCATTCTCCGCGCTCGCGTTCATCACCCTCGGGTCGACCTCCTGGTACGGGGCCTCCGCGCTCCCCCTCGCAGCGGCACCGGCTGCGGTGGTCGCCCTCGCCCTCTATTTTGCCGCGGTCCGGCTGAAAAACAGGATTTAATCATTTTTCCGGGAAAATGTCGCCGCTACTTCAGTGTTCTGTCCTGGCACCCCGGTGCTGCCGCCGGAGCGCTTCCTCCGGCGCCGGCAATTTTTATCCGGCTTTTTTATTGCATCTATATAGATACATATAATATTGTGCTCTTTCTACATCTATTCCGTCAGAAATATATAGTACCCGGGGCAACCGAATAGATGGTGAAGATTTTCCTGGAGAAATGGTTTGCAGGCTTCGCCGCGTGTTACGAAAAAAAGGAGAAATGAAAATGAATTTCAAGAACATGAATGAAAGCGCGGTCTCGCCGATCGTCGCGACCCTCGTCCTGATCGTGGTCGCCGTCGTCGGTGCGGTCGCCGTCGGTACCATCATGGGTGCCTTCAGCTCGGATGTATCCGAACAGATGAACCCCGGAGACGTTGCCGGCGCCTCCGCGGCCGAGATCCTGATCGCCGGTTCGACCACCGTCCAGCCGGTCTCCGAACTTCTCGCCGAGGCCTACATGAACGCAAAGCCCGGCGTGAAGATCACCGTCCAGGGCGGCGGCTCTGGTACCGGCGTGACCTCCGTCGGCATGGACATCGTCGACATCGGCTCTGCCTCCCGTGCCGTCAAGGATGCCGAACTTGAGAAGTACCCCAGCCTCCAGACCTACCAGATCGGCGGCTCCGCTGTCGTTCTGATCTGCAGCGATGACCTTACTCTCGAGAACGTTACCCAGGCTGATATCAAGGAGGCCTATGCGAACTACACCTTCGGCACCTCCTTACCTGACGTTACCAAGGCCTTCGCCCGTGCCGAGTCCTCCGGAACCCAGGACACCTTCCTTGAGTGGCTCGACAAGATTGAGGTCAACGCGAGCGTCCAGGGCAAAACCGGCAATGCCGGCGTGCTCGCCGCGGTCGCGGACGCCACTGATGCAATCGGTTTCGTTGACTTCGGCTACGCCGACGGTGCTGACGGTGTCAATATCGTCGACCTTGAGGGCTATGACCCGGCGACCAGCGACACCATCGGGGACGCACTGGCCGGCCAGGACACCTACCCGAACGGCCTGACCCGTCCGCTGAACTACATCGTCAACGGCAACCCGTCCGCCATCGAGAAGGACTTTATTAACTTCGCCAAGTCCCCCGGTGCGGTCGACCTGTTCAACGATGTTGGCATGTTCAGCATCATTGAGTTCGCGTAAGCATAGAGGATGGAAAACCAATCAACTCTTTTTTTATGAGCCAGACGTACGATCTCCCACGATTGTTCTTCCTGTCTTCGGCAGCAGTAAGCGCTCTCGTCGTCTTCCTGATCTTCGGATTCATCTTCCTCACCGCCGCCCCTGTATTCGAAAAAGAAGGTGTCGGATTTATAACCGGTACGACCTGGAGTTACCAACAGCATGAGTATGGCATCCTGGTCTTTCTTGTCGGCACCATCGCGTTGACCGCGGTAACGATGGTCATCGCCTGCCCCCTGGGCATTTTCACCGCGATATTCCTTGCAGAATGGGCACCGGTATGGCTTGAACGTATCGTGCGGCCGCTCATCGAGCTGCTCGTCGGCATACCCTCAGTGGTATACGGCATATTCGGTTATTTTGTTCTCGAAGACATTTTTCAGGATTATATTAACCCGTTCATCGATGCAACCCTCGGGTTTATCCCCATCTTCCGCGACCCGAACCCCGGGAGCGGAAGCGGCATCCTGCTTGCCGCATCCGTGCTTGCCATCATGATCCTGCCGACCATCACCACACTCGCACAGGAAGCAATGCGCTCCGTTCCACGCGAGTATCGGGAGGGTTCGTTCGCACTGGGCGCCACCCGGTGGGAGACCATCAGGATGGTGGTCATTCCCATCGCGACTCCCGGGATACTGACCGGAATCATCCTCGGGCTGATGCGCGCGATGGGCGAGACGATGGCCGTGGTCATGCTGATCGGCAACACACCCCGGTTCCCTTCATCCATCATGGACTCGGGGTATGCAATGACATCGAAGATCCTCAACGATATCGGGTACTGGGTTTCGATGGACGAAGCGCGGAGCGCGCTGTTCGGGATAGCCGCCGTGCTCTTCTGCCTTGAGATCGTCTTCGTCGGGCTGATCCGGTTCGTCGAAAAAAGACTGAAGCAGGATAGGAGATGATGACAGTGGCAACAAGAACAATGCGAAAGGCAGAAGAACTGTTCTTTATGCTGCTCTGCACCGGGGGAGCAGCGCTGTCGGTTCTCATGCTCTTCCTGATCCTCGGTACCGTTACCATCGAGGCGCTCCCCTCGCTCAGCCTGCACTTCCTCATCACCCCCGAATCCGCATCTCCCGGTCTCGGCGGCGCGATAGGGAATGCAGTTGTCGGAACGCTCATCATCTCCCTCTGTTCGACTCTGATCGCAACCCCCCTTGCTCTCGGGACGGCGATCTATCTGCAGCGGTATGCCCCGGACAACAGGCTCACGCGGCTGCTGCGGTTCCTGATCGAGGTATTGTCCGGCACCCCTTCCATCGTCCTGGGTATCGTCGGTCTGATGATCCTGGTCTATTACATGCGTGCATACTCCGGGGGCTTTTCGTTGATCTCCGGTTCAATCGCACTCGCGATACTGATTCTCCCGGTTATCGAACGTGCTATCGAGGATGCGATCGCGACGGTGCCAAAGGATCTGGAGGAAGGGAGTTACGCTCTCGGGGCAACGAAATGGCAGACCATCCGGAACGTCACCATCCCCACGGTGATTTCCGGGATTTTAACCGGGATCATCCTCGGGTTCGGCAGGGCAGCGGAAGAATCGGCCGTGGTCATCCTGACCGCGGGGTACACACAGTTCTTCCCGGAACTGGCAATCAAGAGCAATGAAAATCTTATATTCGGCATCAAACTCTACCCCCTGCAGGACCTCGTGGGCACGCTCCCCTACGCAGTGTACCATGCTTACGAGAACTCCAACGTTGTCGCAATATCGGACGGATTCGCTGCAGCCTTCATTCTCATCGGGATTGTTTTTCTGATCAATCTGACGGCACGGATTCTTCTCCGGAGATATCGGTATGGTTGACCTGAAAGGATTTGTCAAAACGCCCCTGAGAAAAAAGAAAGAAGCCGAACCGGAACCCGCTCCCGGCCGGAACCCGCACGGCGGTCCCGCCGCTCCGCCCCTTCCCCCGGAGGCGGAGGATTTCGACGGGGATGAAGGCGGGCCGGGCGAAGCCTTCCGGCGTGCTCTTGGCATCCGGGAAAAACTCACCTCCATCCCCCCCGGGACGGAGAGCCCCGGCGATGATGAAGAGCCGGACGAAGCCCTCCGCCGAGCTCCCGGCACCCCCTTCCCGGCAGGACCGGAGGTCGGCCCGCGCCCCGTGGACAGCGACGACCCCGACGCCGCCGCCCTCCCGCACCCCCCCGGAAAACCCGCCCGCCTCCTCTCCATGGAAGACGTCCTCTCCCGCCGCCCGCAGCCCGGAGATCCCGCCGCTCCATCCCGGTTCGCCCGCATCCCCTTCCTGGCAAACCTCCTCCCCCGTCCGGCAAAACCGGAAACCGGCCCGCAGCCCGGAGATCCCGCCGCCCCGTCCCGGCTCGCCCGCATCCCCTTCCTCGCGCAACTCCTCTCCCTCCTCTCCCGCGAGAAAGAGCCGGAGCTCACCTCCAGCGCCTTCTTCGTCGGGGATACCGGCGAACCCTCCCTGGATGGCTCCCTCAAGGACGTCTGCATCACCTACGCCGTCGACCCGCCGTACCAGTACATCCACATCGAGTACGACCGGGAGGCGCGGGCGCTCTCCTACAGCGTCGTCGAGCCGCAGCTCTCCGAGGACGAGGCGCACTACCTGGGCCTCATCAAGAAGGCGTTCGAGAAGATGATCGGCACCAACGCCGATCTCGTCTCGGCCGAGCACCGGGTGGCGTACCTCAGGGAGCACTTCGATTCGATCATCACCATCCTCGGCTTCAGATTCACCGACGAGCAGAGGGAGCGGATCTACTTCCACCTCAAAAGGGAGTACATCGGCTACGGCAGAATCGACGCCCTGATGAAAGACAGGTACATCGAGGACATCAGCTGCAACGGCGCGAATATGGACCTCTACGTCCAGCACCGTATCTACGGGCCGGTGCGGACGAACGTGCGGTTCGACGACCTCGAGCTGAACAACTTCGTCCTGAAACTCGCCCAGATCAGCGGGCGGCATATCTCGCTCCTCCAGCCGATCCGCGATATAACCCTCCCCGACGGGAGCCGCGGCAACCTGACGCTCGGCGGCGAGGTGACCCGCAAAGGGTCGACCTTCACCATCCGGAAGTTCCGGTCGAACCCGATCTCGCCGATCGAGATGATGGACTACGGGACGGTCGACGCCCAGCAGCTCGCGTACCTCTGGATCCTGATGGAGTACAAGCGTTCGCTCCTCGTATCGGGAGGCACCGCAAGCGGCAAGACCACGTTCTTGAACGCTCTCTGCGGGTTCATCCCGACGGAGTACAAGATCGTCTCGATCGAGGATACGATCGAGCTGAACCTGATGCATCCGAACTGGCTGCAGTCGGTGACGAGGATGGGGTTTGGGACCGGAGATGCCGGCGGTGCGCCGTCCGGTGTCCCGTCCGGTGTCGGCGGCGGCCGGAAGGCGCCGGGCGATATCTCGCTCTACGACCTTCTCATCGCGGCGCTCCGGCAGCGGCCGGAGTTCATCATCGTCGGCGAGGTCCGCGGCGATGAGGCTTTCACCCTCTTCCAGGCGATCGCCGTCGGTCACGCGGCGATGGGAACAATCCACGCCGGTTCGATGGACGAGCTTCTCTCTCGCGTGGAGTCGAGCCCGATGAACCTCCCAAGAAACCTCCTTGCCAACCTCGACGCCGTCATCTTTCCGATGCAGATCAGGAAAGGCGAACGGAACGTCCGGAGGATCACGAACATCGTGGAGATTCTCGAGCTCGACCGGGAGAAGGGCGACCTGGTCACCAACACGGTCTTTAAGTGGCTGCCCGCCACGGATGAGTTCAAGTTCATGGGCAGGAGCTACCTCTTCGACAAGATCCGCGACACCTTCGGGATCTCTCTTGAGGATCTCAGGCAGGAGATGGCCGACCGTGCGGATCTTCTCCTCTGGCTGCAGGACCAGCAGATCCGGGACTATAAAGTGGCGCTCGGCTTCATCAGGGCGTATTATAAGGACAAAGACGAGATCATGGCCCAGGTCAGGGACGGTACGGTGATCACCGCCGACGATATTGCAGCCCTGGTCGCCCGGGCGGCGGTCGGTAACGGTGACGGGCCGGAGGCGCAGAGCGTCTGAACCGGCCCGCCAGACTATTTTCTGTACCTGCTCGACGGGGCGATTTCGACCTTTAGAGCGGCACGTCCACGGACGGGATCTTCGCC
>DASQ01000020.1 GCA_002503885.1 Methanoculleus marisnigri
AATAACACGTACTTAGAAAATAGTGTGAAGAGTGGGAGCCCTAACCTTAACCTGACGCCGATGGGTACCCATTATAGATCAGCGCAGGCGACGGAATGTCTAGGTCTGCGATATCCATTGCCATGGCGATGTTTGCCGTGCTGAAATAACTCCACCGGCGGTCCTCGGCGACGAAGTTGCTGAGGTAGTTGCTCACACAGGCCGCGAGCCCGTGTGGGTCTGTATACCATAGTTCTACGTTATTATTCTGAATACAGTTCCATAACGTGTCCTGCGAAACATAACCGTCGTGGAAGTCTATCCACATCTGTGCGACCGCCGGGCCGCAGTAGGATGTCGCATTTTCCTGCTGGTAGTAGGGCACGGAAAGCTGTTTGGTCACTTCTCCCGCCGTGACAGGAGCAATTACCGCCCCTGCGACGAGCAGAACCGCCAGCAGGATGCCGGTCTTTGAGAGATATGTTTTCATTGTTTTTAACCTCCATAGCTATTGAGGCATGGAGTCGCAACGGTATCTCTCGCGATTACCGGCAAAACCGATGCCTCCGGGCACGCAGAGCGCACCCGGCCTCGGACCGTCGACGGATGAACGCCACGCTGGTTGCGGGCGCCGTGTGCGGCATCTACAGCAGTCCTTCAGCCTCCCAGAACGATAAAATCGGCGAAAGCGTTCGATCTCGGTCGAACAGATTCAAAAACTATATGTGGGGGTCACGTGCTTTTTCCGTCTGCAGGTGTGCATCCCGCCGCACGCCTCTTCCGCCACCGGAAATAGGCATACGTCACGAGGACCCCTCCGATCACCGCGAGCGCGATCCCGGCAACGAGCAGTTCCATAGGAGGTCCCTCCGGGATCGGGACTCCTCCTCCCGCAAGCGGGGGCACCGGCCCTTCCCGGGTCGGCGCGGTCAGGAAGGCTGCGAGGGCACAGACCCCTCCGGCGAGGCTTGCCAGCCCCGCAGCCAGGAGGATCCGGATCCGGGCGCCGCCGTGCGGCTGCAGGAGGGCCTGCCCCTCCGGCGTGAGCGCGTAGTACACCCAGGCGTGCCCGTCGTCTCCGGCGGCGACAAAACCGGAGTCGGCCAGTCTCTGCAGGTGGTGATGGACCGTGGACTTTGCCAGGCCGAGGTCGGCCGCGAGCTCCGTGTTCGTCATCCTGCGTGTGTTTAAGGTCTTTAAAATATCAAGCCTGGTCTCGGACGCGAGGACCTCGAACGTATCCTTCGTCAGGACGATATCGACCGGCTCCATAGGGGAGTAGTTCGGAAAGACGGGATATAACTATTCCGTTATCCCCACATCGCAAAAAAGAAGCCTCCTCATGCGGCCGGGTCGAGTGAGAGCAGGGGACGGGCCCGTGCGTCCCCCTCACAGACGTAATCTAACTCTCCGGTTTTTTCCCGGCCGCACAGACGTTGTAGGCGAGGTAGGGCAGGTTCTCCTCGACGAACGGCTCCACCTTCCGGGCGAGTTTAAAGACCGGGTCTGCAAGGTTTAAGTGCGCAAACGAGCACCGGCCGACCGCGACATCCTCAAACCCGGCTTCCTCGAAGAGCCCCGCGATCTCGGCGTTGGTGTAGTAATGCTCGTCGAAGTACCCGACACCCACCTTCTTTAAGCCGACCTTCTCCCCCACCTGGTAGACGATGGGGACGATGCTCGTAAAGACCGTCCGTGAGAGGGTGCAGATGGCGATCCGGCCGCCGGGCTTCAAGACCCGGTAGCACTCGCGGAGCATCGCCGCAGCGTCGGGGACGTAACTGAAGGCAAGCAGGCTTGCAAGGGCGTCGAAGGTGGCGTCGTGGAACGGGAGGACGTCGGCGGTCCCGACGCAGAACCCGCTCTCCGGGCAGCGCTGCCACCCGTGCCTGACCATCCCCGGGCTGATATCGAGGCCCACCGCACGGCCGCCCTCCTCGACGTAGCGCTGCACGAAGAGCCCGGTTCCGCACCCGAGGTCGAGGAGAAACTTTCCCTTCGGGAGAGCGCTCATCACGTGGTCGGAGATGTGCCCATGGTAGTACTTCCCGCGGTTGCCGTCGTAGCGGTCGTCGTAGATATCCGCGACCTCGTCATAGTGTTGCTGTACTTTCTTCACCGAACACCTCCCGGGCAATCCGGGCAAGAAGTGCATTGATCTGCACAAAGTCGTTTGCATTCTGGCAGAGTTTGAGGTCCGCATCGGCGAGCGCGATGGCAAGGGCCGGGTGGTTGTACTCGCGCCGGACCACCTGCCGGAGTTCGCGGACGACCTCCCGCGCCGAAAGCCCGTACTCGATCATCAGCGACTCGACAATCCGGCGTGCGGCATCGAAGTTGCCGGCCCGGAGCGTGTCGAACGCAGACGTGGCAACGTTCGCGGTCTCCGAGCGCGAGACCTCAGCGAGGTCGAGATCCTTTCCCGAGCCGACGGTGATCTGCAGGTACATGATCGCCCGCCGCAGATCCCCCTGTGCGGCGTGGACGATCAGGTCGAGGTCGTCGACAGGACATGCGGCCCCTTCCGCAGCGAGGATCTCTTCGAGCCGGGCGCGGACGATCCCGCTCTCAAGCGGGGCGAAGAAGAGCGGCAGGCAGCGCGACGCGATGGCAGGGATGATCGCCGACGGCCGGACCGTGACGAGGATGAACCGGCAGGTGGCGCTGTAGCGCTCCATCGTCCGGCGCAGGGCCTGCTGCGCCTCGAACGTCAGGCCCTGGGCGTCCTCAAAGACCATCAGTTTGAAGTCGGCGTCAAGCGGGCGCATCGAAGCGTACCACTTCACGATCCGCTTGAAGTTGACGATCAGGCTCCGGTCTTTGCGGTAGATCATGCTGAACCGCTCGTCCGTCTCAAGAGCGCTCTTCCCTCTCCCGAGGATGTCGGCGGCGCTGAGGATGGTCGTGTTCGCCTCCCAGTTCTCGCCGTAAAGCCTTCTGGCCAGGCACTCGACGGCCACGGTCTTCCCGGTGCCGTGCGGGCCGGAGATGAGCATATGCGGCACGCTGCCGGAGTCCGCAAACGCCGTGAGGCAGCGGACGACCTCATCCTGCCCGATGATTTCATCGCACCGCTTCGGGCGGTAGACCTCACTCCAGAGCATGGGCCAGTCTCTCTCTCATCTCATCTATTGCCGCCCGGAGAAGATAGGTATTGTCAAGCGAGGCGACAAGCCGTTCACCCTCGCCGGGACCAAGAGAGGAGCACGCCGCGGTTATCGCGGGGATGGCACGCGTCACCTCGTCGACGACCGTCAGGGTCGCCGTGCGGGCGGTCCGAGAGAGCGGGTTTAGATCGATCGTGATGACGGTCTTCCCCATCGCCCGGAGCGCCGCGCAGCGGTCCCCGTCCTCGAGCGGCACGAGGACCACGTCGGCATCCCCGATCCCTTCCGGGAGACAGAGGGCGCGGTCGTGGGAGAGCGGGACGAGCCGTTCCGGTGTCCCGGAGAGGACCCGGACGCCGCGCTCCGTAAGAAGCCGGGTGATCAGCGCCATCCGCTCCTCTGTCCGGTGAAAGAGGTTCACCTCGACGTCGGCGCCGCTTGCCCGCTGGAGCGCCGCGACCTCATCTGCCGCAAGCGCCGCCGTGTTCCCGTTCACCGATATCACCGCGTGCCGGGCAGATAAAAGCATCGCGGCGGCCGTCCGGGCGGCGAGAGCAGCGCTCTTCGTCGTCCTCTCGCCGATCAGGTAGTCGAACGCCTCACCGCGCCCGTGGGCGGCGAGCCCTTCCATGGCGACGATGCCCTCGCGGGCGCACCGGGCCAGCCGCTCGCGGGCGACCAGGGAGCGATAGCGTGGATGGTCTTTGGAGATCATGGTTTCATCTCGATTATGTATGCGCCGCGGCGTGCGACGCGGAGACGGTAGACCTCCCCGAACCCGGAGAGCACCCGCTCCGCAGCCTCACCGCAGGCAAAGACACCGTTTCCAAGCATCGTCATGCTTGCCGGAACCCCGGCGGCGTCGCAGGCCTCGAGCACCCGGTGCACCTCCGGCGCGATGAGCCCGCTCTTCTCGGCGAACCCTCGCGAGAGGAGGCAGAAGTCGATGAGGTCCCGTGGGCAGCGGTCGGGGTATGCGCCGGCTATCCGCGCCATCGCCCCCTCCGACGAGAGGACCGAGGCGGTCGGGAGCGGGCCGAGGCTCACGGCGTATAGAGGTTCCTCCGGGTAGAACCGGATGATGTTCGCGTGAATGCCCGGCCCCGTCCTGCAGACGACCCCGCCTGCCCGGCTCGCGGCGACGTCCCCGAGACCGGTGCGGTGGAGGACCTCGGCCTCGTGAGCCCTCTCAGCCACCTCGTCCGCGGAGAGGTCGAGGCTGAATAGGTGATTTGCCGCCGTGAGCGTTGATAGAAGCGCCGCTGCCGAGAGGCCGAACCCGGCGCCGATGGGGAGCCTGCACTCCGTGGTGACACTGGCGGCGACGCCCAGTCGGTCGAGGGCGTACTCGACCGGCGGCGACCCGGTGCTTGCATGGCCCGGCCGGACAACCCGGACCGTCGTCTCCGCGGCCTTCGCGACCGTCGAGCGCACCCCTTCGTCGATGACCACGCCGGCCCCGACGCTCCCGGTGCTCGAGGGGTCGCTCCCTTCGATCCGCCTGAAATAGCCGGATATGTGCCCGGGGGAGAAGGCTACAGCAGTCCGGACCATACCGCTGCCGCGACCTCCTCTTTGCTCCCCGTCACGTCGGTAGCCCCGCCGGCGGTCATGATGCAAAACGACCCCTCGGCCGCCCCCATCGCCGGTGGAGCGTTCACGACGACCATCCGGGCACCCGCATCGAGCATTGCTCTCGCCCGCTCTTCCTCGTCCCACCCCAGTTTGAACGCCACCGTCACGGGACGGCACGCCGCCATCACCTCGTCGATGACCTTCGGGAGGGGGTCGAGCCTGACCGTCAGGGGCGAGCCGCTCGGGATCTTCCCCTCCCGCCGCCCGGGGGCAAAGTCCGATATCGCTGCCGCGCTGACGTAGATGTCGATCCCTTCGCGGCAGACAGCGAGGACAGCCTCACGCATCTCTCCGGCGGTCATGACATGGATGTTTCGGACGCACGGGAACGAGCCGCTGTGCACCACCGTCACCTCGGCACCGAGCCGGAAGGCCTCGAGCGCGAGCGCCTGACCCATCCGTCCGGTCGACCGGGTGGTCAGCACCCGCACGTCGTCGAGGGGTTCCGCACACGCCCCGCTCGTGATCAGGACTTTTTTGCCCGCGAGCGGCCGGCCGGAGACCGCCCGGGCGGCGTGGAGGACGATGACGTCGTTGTCGGCGATCTTCGCCTTCCCCTCCTCGACCTTCGGGTCGACGACGTCGATGCCCCAGGAGCGGAGCCGCCGGAGGTTCTCCTTGATCCCGGGGTGGCGGTACATGCTCTCGTGCATCGCGGGAGCGACCACCACCGGCATCCCCTGCCCGAGCGCCGTCGTGGCGAAGGTCGTGACCGGGGTATCGTCGATCCCGCAGGCAATCTTCCCGATGGTGTTTGCCGTGCAGGGGGCGACCAGCAGGAGGTCCGCCGCCCCGCCCTCACCGCAGTAGAGGACGTGCTCAACGAGGCCGGTGATCCGGGTTATTGCCGGCCGTCCGGTCGCGTAGGTCAGGGCGTCGGGGTGGACGATCCCCGCTGCCGCCTCCGTCATGACCGCCTGCACCGTTGCGCCCCGGCGCCGCAGGGCGTGAGCGAGTTTCACCGTCTCGACGGCTGCGATGCTCCCCGTCACGGCAAGGACCACCGTCTTTCCCGAAAGTGTCTTCACGATACCGTCACATCCTGCACCATATGCCACGCGTGCGGGCCGTACTTCTTCACCCGGCGGGAGGTTATCGCCGCCGCAAACCCGGCTTCCCCGGCCTGTTCCCGTATCGCGGCCGCAGTATCGCCGATACTGTGGACATGGAGCACGCTCCCGCTCCGGACATGGGCGAGGGCGTCGGCGAGCATCGACGGGGCTTCGAAATGCCCCATCAGGACCCGGTCGTAGACCCCGGCAAGAAGCGTCCGCGAGTCCCCGACCTCTGCCGTGACACGGTCCGCGACATGGTTTGCCATAATGTTTCGTTTCAGGTATTCAAAGGCTGTCGGATTGATCTCCATCGCATGGACCCGTGCGCCGCTTACGGCTGCGGGTATGGAGAAGTAGCCGATCCCGGCGAACATATCGGCGACCCTTTCCCCGGGCCGGACGAGAGCGGCAATTCTTGCCTTCTCCGTGCGGTTTCCCTGCGCAAACATCACCCGTGTCGGGTCGAGGATGAAGGTGTAGCCCTGCTCGCGGTGCCGCACCTCGCCGGCGGTGCCGTAGAGCACTTCTGCGTCCGGGATGCGCATTGCGCCGAGAAAATCCTTCACCCGGACGACTCCCCGGGGGTGGCAGTGCCGGATGATCCCGGCGAGTTCCTCCTCAGACGGGAGAGGGCCGTGGAGCACCGCGATATCGCCGACGAGGTGGTAGCCGCGCCCCCGGTAGGTCTCCCGCTCGGGGAGGTTCGCGTCGGCCGGATACCCCTCCCTGACCGGCACCCAGGCGGTGCCGCCCTCGACATACGGCCGGCGGGTGCGATCCACCCACTCTGCATCGAGACAATCGGTGAGGGCGCCCGCCGGCACCTTCCTCGCACGCATGGGAGTCACTCACCCGACGATGATCAGGCGGTCCTGCTCCTCGTCGCGGAGCACCCGGATCGGCTGCCCCTCTACCGGGAACGTCCAGGGAACGGGGGTCAGTTCCCGCGTCTTGTAGGTCTTTGGGTCCATGAGCCCCACCAGGCCCGGCTGCGTGAAGACGACGAGTGCCGCCTCGGCATCACGGACGCTGCCGATGATGCGCTCGATCTCGCTCTCGGCAAGGGTCCGGGTCATGCCGGTCTGGAGGTCGAAGACCCGGAGGCGCTGCCCGTCGACATCGCGCACCTCGAAGTAGTTGCCCCGGGATACCACCACGTCCCCTTTCTGATAGTAGGGGAGGCGGATGGAGTAGGTGATGCGGTAGAGCGCCTTGCCCTCCTTCTCACCCATCAGCTTCGGGTGGGTCGTATACCGCCCGCCGAGCGCCCCCGTTATCGCCCGGGTGAGCATCTGGCCGAGGTGCTGGGACCCGACGGTGATATCGACGCCGTCCCTCGACTCCTTGAGTTCCGATATGAACGAGAGACGGTCCCCCGACTCCTGGAGAGAGTCTTCGGTCTGCTCTGCGATGCTCGTGGCGACCTCGCGCTCGTAGGCGTTGATCTTTCTGTTCGTAGCCCGCACCTGGACGATCCCCTCGTAGTAGCCGCCGGAGATGCGGCTGCACCGGTCGCAGGCCTCCTTCTGCCAGTGGATCTCGACCTGGCAGGTCTCGTGGACCGGGATGGAATAGAGGGTCCCTTCCACGTCGACGGTGCAGGCCGTCCTGTTCGACGCGATCTCCTCGGATCGGACGGTGACCCTGGGGTTCTTCACATCCTCGTGGATGCTGACCGCCGATATCGCCATTTCGGTGATGAGATCTTCTCGCGGCGTCCGCAGGTCCGACCAGGTCTTGCCGCGCTTCTGCGAGTCGCAGACAGGGCAGTAGACGGCGGTCACGTAGTTCTCGCAGGTAAGCACCCGGGTATCCGCGACCCGGCACCGGGGGCAGAGCCCTTCCTCGGTTGGTTGCCCACAACGGGGGCAGATGATCGTCTGTATGGTCATGGATCAGATCCTGACTATCTGGGCATGGGGTACATCGCCGATCATGATGCAGTCTTCGTTGGTGATCAGCCCCATAGCGATGGCGAGGGCTACGACGCGCTTCCCGATAATGTTAACGTTCGTCGCGTCAGCGAGAGCCTCTCTGACTTCTTCCTCGGCGGCACACTCGGTGCCGTAAAATCCTCCGGTGATGCAGACCTCTACGTCTCCGTGCATCAGGGTGACGTTTAAGAGCTCGGAGTCGCAGGCAGCCACCACCTCGCCGGCGCCCGGCATGCGGTGAACTTTCAAGTACATTGCAGATCTCTTGGGCGTGAGTCGTCAAAAAGGTGCGCTGTTGTCTAGGGAAGGACGATATCCACGCCGTAGGTGCGCGACGGGGTCCCGGCATGGATGCGCCAGGCATCCTCTTCGGTGATAAGCCCCTCATCGAGGTACCGGCGCGTGAACCGCGGGACCGATTTCGGCCCGATCACCGCGCCGGGCCTCGCGTTCTCGTCCATGTAATCGCTCTCCATGGTGAACCATCGCCCGGCCCGGGCGAGCGCGGGGATATCCTCGTGCCGCGCGATGAAGGAGGGCATGAGCGGCGTATCGGGGGTTGCGAAGTGTTTGACAACCTGCTCGATCGGGATCCCCGCCCGGCCGGCCATCTCGACGACGTCGGTGCAGGGCCCGCTCTCGGCATGGAGCTGCACGGCGCAGCCGCACTCACCCCCGAGTTCGAGCGCGTGGAAGAGGACCGTGTTCGATGCCGCGAGCACCTCGGGCGCGACCTCGTAGTGGGGCCGCCCGCTTTTGAGGGCGACAGCCCTTCCTTCCTCGACGTAACGGGCGGCAAGGTCGAGCCCGGCCATCATGATGGCGGCGGCCTCGTCAAGGCTCATCCGTCCGGCAAGGCGGCTCATCTCTGCCGGGTGGATGCCGAGGACCGGGTAGACGACGAGCCCGGTCTCCCGGATCATATCGGCCACCCGGAGCGTCGCCTCGAAGACCTCCCGGTAGTCTTCGCCCGACGCGGCCTCGACCCCGAACGACCAGGAAGGCTTCGTGACCAGGAAGATATGCGTCCCCCCGCTGCGGCGGAAGTCCTTCGCGGCCTCGACGCCCCGGCCGTTTTGCGGGTCGATGTGGATATGGTCGTCAGTGATCGGTATCGCGGGGGGTTTCATGGAACTCAACAATCTCCATCATGGGGTAGTCGTCCTCGAGGTGCAGCCGGGCCCGGCAGACGGTCTCGCCGACCTCCGTCGTGATAGCGACGTCGAACATCCGCCCGGCAAGCTCCGAGTAGCCGAACCGGTTCGAGACCATCAGGTCGCGGTTCAGCTGGACAGAGATCTCCGTCACGTAGGGCTGCAGGCCGACGGCCTGTTCGATGACGGTCTCAACGGTCGCGGCGGTCTCGCGGGCGATGGGCGTCCCGACGAACTGGTGGTAGAGGGCGCCGAGTTTGATCCCGGCTTCAAATGCCGCCTTCTCGCGGTCGGTGATCATGGTAGTTAGGTTTGGTGTGCAGGGTAATAAGGGGCTGTCGCCGGGGGTGGATATGACTGCTTACAGGAGGAGGCCAAAACCGGGTGGTCCCGCTGAAAAACGACCTGCCGCAGGTTGCGACGTTCCAACGGAACGGAGCTTGAAAAGTCGTCAGTAGTGCCCTACGAAACAACTGATAATACTTTGTTAAGATCCCATCCGGGTGCTCCCGATTGATTGCAATCCGGAGCACGTCTTTCCATCGGGCTGCGCACCTGGCGGTGCTCGAGCTCCGTTCCTGTCGGAACGTCACGTATCGCCATGACTGCCCCCGCCCCCGGGGGCGGGGGAGGAGGCCGGAGGCCGGGCGGGGTGGGGGTTACAGGAAACCCTTAGTATGTGGAGACAGGGGAGGGGGAGACCCCTCCCCGTCAGCCCCACCCCCATGGCGATAGCCACCACGGTCTACGGTATGAGGACATGCGTGAGAAAAACCACATGATGCCCGTGGGGCCACAGGCATACCGGATGAAAATATGTAGGTGACCCATTTTCATACGAAAAGGTCGAACTCAGGGACAGGCAGGGTCCGGCACCAATCTCGTCAGGGAAGAATAACAGCCGGAATAGGACTTCACCAGAGCCCGATACGGGAAATCTTCTCCCCAGGTTATTTTTTGTCATGAACGCGGGTTGGTGCGCAACGTAATTCGGTCGAATCCTCTGAGATCACTTATCAGGTATATGCTGGAGCACTACCAAGTCGTCAGGCTTCGAGCAGGAAGCGTGAGAAGACCTCCGGTCTTCGAAAAGGGTAATATACACGGGGCTTCAATCGATTACTATCATGGGTAACTGCTCCAGATCTGTGGGTAGGCCGGAAAAATTTACTCATATCTCTCTCTGGAACTGGCGCAACTTCCAGCGGGTAGATGTCGACCTGCAGGACCGGGTTTTCCTTGTCGGACCCAATGCATCCGGGAAGTCCAACTTTTTAGATGCGTTCAGATTCTTGCACGATATTGTGTCCGTAGGCGGCGGATTTCAGGGAGCGGTGAAACAAAGAGGCGGCGTCTCCAGCCTCAGGGCACTCTCTGCGAGACGGTACCCCGATATAGGCGTAATGGTGCGGCTGGGTAACGTGGAGTGCGGCGATCTCTGGGAATACGAGTTGACGTTTGGGCTGGACGAGCACAACCAGCCGGTCATCGCAAAGGAGCGGGTTGCGAGGTGCGGGGACGAAGTGATCGCTCGCCCCTCCGAACAGGATGAGGAGGACCCCGAGAGGTTAACCCAGACGTATCTGGAGCAGGTCAACGTCAACAAAGAATTTCGGGAGGTTGCCGACTTCCTGAAAAACATCCGCTACCTGCACCTCGTCCCGCAGCTGGTCCGTGAACCGGATCGTTCGTTCGGCCACAAAAACGACCCTTATGGCGGCGACTTTCTCGAACAGGTCATGAGCAGATCCGAGGAAGAGCGGGATTCCATGCTGGACCGGATCGAGAGGACGCTCAACGTTGCGGTACCGCAATTAAGAGAGATTAAAGTTGAATTCGACAGCAAAGGCAAACCGCACCTCTGTGGGAGGTATAAGCACTGGAGGCCGCAGGGAGCCTGGCAAACAGAGCAACAGCTCTCCGACGGGACACTCAGGCTCATCGGCCTTCTCTGGGCACTCCTGGATGACGGAGGACCGCTCCTCCTTGAGGAGCCGGAACTCTCTCTCCATCCTGCGATCATCAGGTACATTCCGCAGATGTTCTCCCGGGTGCAGCTGACGAGTGAACGCCAGGTGCTCGTCAGCACCCATTCCTCTGAACTGCTGCAGGACGAGGGTATCGGGCTTGATGAGGTGCTGCTGCTCCGGCCCTCGGAGGAGGGTACAACGGTTACACCGGCAGGTGATATCGAGGAGGTTGACGACCTGTTAAAGGGCGGCCTCTCCCTTGCGGATGTCGTCGTCCCAAAGACCTGTCCCGGCGACACTGCAGAGTTAGCCCGGTTCGGAGAGTAGGATGGACGATGGGATAGCATTTCAGTGCGCCTTTGAAGGATCGCTGGATGAAGCAGTTGTGAGACGGTTGCTCCGGCACGTCGGGGCCCTGCCTGGAGACCTCTACAGGCAGAGGAAATCCTATTTGCTAGAGAGATTACAGGGATTCAACGCTTCCGCACAAACCCGGCCCTGGATTGTGGTCGTCGATCTGGATCACGATACCGGATGCGCGCCGGAAGCTGTCCGGAACTGGCTGCCTGCCCCTTCGCATTTCATGAACTTCCGCGTGGCCGTGAGGGAGGTTGAGGCCTGGATCCTGGCCGACAGGGAGAGGCTGGCGAGATATCTGCAGGTCCCGGAGGCACGGATAACCGGAACGCCCGAGGAGATCGATTACCCGAAGGAGTACCTGATCAACTGCGCAAGAGAGTCGAGTTCATCGGCGATTCGGAAGGGCATCGTCCCCACGCCGGGCGGCCGGCGGGCAGAAGGGCCCGCGTACCTGTCGCTTCTTTCGGAGTTCGTCAACGATGCCGAACGGGGATGGAGACCGGACGTTGCATCAGACCACTCCGAAAGTCTGGAGAGGTGCATCCGCTCATTGCAGAACTCTATCGGCACCTTTTCCCGTGAGTCGCAACGTCAGCGTTATTCCCGGTGAACTACCCCGATGCTCCTCGAGCGTGGCTGTCTGCTTCATCCATCATCTACCTGGGTGTGAATTCTGTCCAATTTCTTTACATTCCGTCAGCCGTTCGCAAAAGAGAAGCGATCGATCTCGCTCCGGGGACGGGGGCAGAGAAGGGAGACTATTCTAACGAAGGCCGCCGAAGTCCGTGATAAGCACCTCCTCCCCGTTCGTGTTCTTTGCGGCTCACACCTTCGGTGCTCACGCTCCGGTCCCGACGGATCATCGCGGCTCGCAACTCGCACCTTCGGCGATCGAGCTCCGGCCCTTCGGCCTGTCGTTCCTGTGGTAATCAAAGCTACGCTGTCGCTCGCACTTTGCGTGAATCAGCAGGGTATCGAGGGCTCCAGAAGAGGAACGGGGAAGCGCGAGACCGGTCGCCGGTAACCACACGACTTTAGACCCGGATGTCGACTTCGGCAACGAAGGTCTCCATGATATCGTCGTTCTCGAACGCATCGTTCCCGAAGGTCTCTATGTGAAACTGGATGGCGGATTTCACTTCGGCTAGCGCTTTTTCGTAGGTATCCCCCTCTGCAACGACGACTCCTTTCAGACCCAGGGGGTAGGCGACATAGCCGTCAGGGTGCTTCTCGACAATAACCTTCAGGACCTTCATGATTCCCCTTCTGGCGACCGGACTCATGCTCCCCGGCTCCAGGCTTTCCAGAAGATCACACCCCGGATCAGCACGACGACATAACCACCGGCGACGTTATAGGGATACGCCACGGCAACCCCGGAAACCTCCAGGACAGCCAGCACCGCAAGCCACAGGAGAAAACCCGAGGCTGAGGCGGCAAGTCCCGATCTGCTCAGAAGGAGTTCCTCTGCGGGCATCTCCTCGCGGGTAAACAGGTAGTAGCCGAAGATGATGAAGAGCGGCAGCATCCCGGCGGTGAGCCAGGTCCGTAGCATGAGCGGGGATTTGACTATGAATGCTCCCATAGCGTTCGGTTCTGCGAAGAACGTGAAGGGGATCGCCATGAGCACGGCGATCCAGAGGTTATACTGGAATAAACCGCAGAGTACGCCCAGAACGCCCGCGATCTCATCTGGTTTTACCCTGTGTCTGCGGTCATTTCGCGCTCCCTCCTTCCCCGGTGTTCGTGCGGCGGAGGATGACGACCACCCGGAGAATAACGTAGAAGACGGTGGCGACCAGCACACATTCGAGGTAGAACCCGAGGAACGTGAACGCGGAAAACACCAGATCGTATACTTGTGTGTTTTCGGCGAGCGGCAGGCCGTTCATGACGCCGTCGAAGAACCACCCGAGAAGTGCCAGTCTGTCCGCGAGCAGCGGGGGCTCGCCTCTCCAGCGGTGCGGGGCTATGGACAGGGGGAATACCAGCGGGGTCATTGCTGCGGCGGTAACGAGCATCGCCTGAATTCGCCCATGAAACGAGAGGACGCCTGCGACAAGCGGGAACGGCGTAGCGGCCCCCGCAACTGCAAGAGTCAGGATCACCAGAAAGAGGGTGAGGAGAGCAAAGAGCGGTACGGGCCCCGGATGACCTGAGGCGATGCCGGCGACACCTACCCAGACGGCCCACGCGATGACCGCAACAAGCGGCGGGATTGCGAAGCGCAGTCGGCTCCGGGAGAGGTGCTCGCAGAGGAGATAGATACATGAGGTGTTTATGCGGCCCATTTACAACCTCCTGTTGTTAATGTGTGCCTGATTTCATTCCTGAAGCGCGGCAGAACCTGTTCTCCTCTTTGATGGTTCTCCGTGAGTGATTTTGCTGCACAGCGGTTTTCGGAACCGTAATAGCGGCTTGCAGAGATGGTTCATCTCCCCTCCATGGTATCCGCCGATTAACCAGCGATCGATCGCGCCACCCGGACCAATTCGTCGCGTTCAAGCGACCCACGTACCCGATACGTAGCGTTATCGGCCGCCGTCCAGGCGATCAGCCGGTCCGATTCGGTTTCGTAGATCCGTCCCGCATACCCGTTTATATCAACGGATTCCGGTTCTTTGTTAACAATCTGATCTTTTGCATAGGGGTTATACCCGCAGTTGCTCCAGGTGATTTCGAGCAGCGTCATATCGGAGGTCCATGACGCATTCTGTATCGTATCGTCGTGAGCGTACCACAGGGTCTCGCCGCTCGTCGTGTAGTGGCCGTAAGTCTCGTTCCAGACAGTGGCTATCAGGAGGCCGTAGTGAGTATACTCCTCGGGGATGTATGACGGCGGGGAGAAACTCGTGTATTCGGCGGGGTCTTCCCATTCCTCGATCCTGATGAAGGCTGAATCCCGGAGTGATGGTGCATTATCGGGGGAAAGTTCGGTTGTGGCGTCTATCGCGGGTGGCGGCGTAACCCCTGCGGTGTCGGTGGCCACGGGCTCGATGCACCCCGCGGTGAGGAGAAGAAACGGGAGCAATATGATGATATAGTGGGGCTTCACGTGATTTTTCCCTCCGTAAATTAAAAAATAGATATAGTCTAAGATGAACCACTTCCACTACAGTAGGCATGTGTATAGATTATACCCGACCCGGTTGAATACGACGTGCTCACATAAGAATCGTATTGTCGATTGTAGTATGAGAATACGTCTGCCGGTCTGTCCCAGGTACTTCCCTGCCTGCACCATTCATCCATTATCGGCGATGTGCGTGCATCAAAGGAAAAGGTCGAGCCATCCCAGAGCAATAACTCCGACGATCCTACACTTCGTTTGATGAACTGACTTGGATCGCTATCGTCATCATAATAATAGTACCCCAACCATTCTTCTGTTGTCGTATCCTGGAGCCAGATCTCGTATTCCCCCAATGTGGAGCCACTACCGATCAGTACGTAGTAATTATACTCGTGAGGAAGGGATGATCCGGATACGTCGATATACGGGTCGGGACCTGGATATATCAGAGAACCTTCGTCGTACACTACTGGATATAGTTTAATGTCCCCTCCATGAAGGGCATCTTCGTACTCGATAACAATTTCAATTGTGTCAAGGGGCTCTCCTGATGCATCGAAACGGTTTAAATTTATTTCTCTCTCCTGAAAAATCGTGTATCTCTCTCCGGAATTTGAATAGTAGTATGGCTTGATTTTTCCTGTAAGATACGTAACTTCGTTTCCTGAATCGGCCATAAACCTTACTCTGGAGAGGTACTGCTGCCCGCCACGCTCCATATCCGCTTCAAGCGAATTAATCACTACCAGATCACTATCTGATAATTTGGATCGAGAACTGTCTGCGATATTCTCCGGATGCGGTCTGTAATAAGAACTGAGATTTGGGTAGTGTGTAAAGTATTCATATACGACGGGCAAGGAGACCCCCGGTTTCAACCGGGGAGGAATTGCCCGCATCAAGCCCCGTACACTTTCGCCCCGCGGGAGTTATCGTATAGACAGATGAGCCCCAAAGATAAGAGGTAATGGCACTGCGAGTCGTCAGCAACTATCTGCGCCTTCCCCAGAAGACGTTCTGGATCCTCGACACGCTCGCGTACCATGCTAAAAGCATGTACAACGTAGGACTGTACAACGTCCGGCAGCATTATGCCACGCACCGGGAGAACCGCCAGATCCTTCTGGGCCTCCGGCCGGATCTTACCTCGGGGGTTGACATCCTGGTCGG
>DASQ01000118.1:0-15205 GCA_002503885.1 Methanoculleus marisnigri
TGGTGCAAGTGTTGTCCATGAAGCAGGAAGCGCCGCCCTTCAGGGCGGGGTAGTTCACCTGAAGGTCTTTCTTCTGCCATACTTCTCACCGCCGTTTCGACTGCATCCCGCATAGCGAGACACACGGCCGCCCCCATAGCTCTTGGTGAATAAAAATGTGGTTGTGCTTTAAGGAGAAAACACCCCTAATCTGGCGAGAGAATGTTTAGAACAGGGGATGGCGACGGCTGCGCCGGGCGAGCTGGCCTGACCCTTCCCCGGCAGTACCTTCGACAGAGAGATCCCCCGACCCGCTCACCGGCTCGATGAATCACATGCGACCTTCGGGAGGGATGAGTGGCTACGCACCGACCGGGGCGACGATATAGACTGGTAACGGGGCCGTACGCGCCGGACAATCAGAGGTGAGGTTCCCTTGAACCCCGACTCTTGAAAAATGTGGGATATTCAGAATACTGTTCTTCCGGGTAAGTGCTTAGTACCGCTGGAAGTCGCTTCTCGGTCTCGGAGGCCGGGCCTCGTCGATCTTTAAGGTGCGGCCTTCAAATACTGTGTTGTTCAGGGCTTCCTTTGCTGCCTCAGCCTCTTCTGGGCTGGACATCTCAACAAACCCGAACCCTTTGCGCTCGATGACTCTGACGTCACTTACCGTCCCATACTGGCCGAATAAGTCTTTCAACTGTTCTTCATTTACCGAGTAGGTGAGGTTGCCGACGTACAGCTTGCTGCTTTCCATTCAAAGATCCTCTTCACCCATGTACGCTCAAACCTTAATTACCCTTCGGAGGAAAACCCGGGCAGCGGTTTGGGGGCAACTCACCCGATACGGGGACGCATTTGCTGATATACTTGCGCTTTCTAAGAGACCATTCACCGCCCTTGATCCTGGATTTTAGACCGGATATCTTCTTGAACCGGGGTGCCGTCTCAGGAGTACGCTGCGTCGGGCATGGTATTCTCCGGCCAGAGGGGGGACATTGTGCATACTCTCAGGCAGGTCTCCCTCGTGCCCCTCACCGGGGGGCATATGATTTGCGGCCGGCGCCCCGCCGTATCGTCCGGGGTGCCGGAGGATAGTTCACTCTGTCGCACATAAGGGCGGGGATCACGTTGAGCAGGGTTCCCGGTCCTGATAACCCGGGAGCGCCCTGCATCTCCCGGACTCTCCCCGCCGGATCCCGGTTGCGCGGGTGTTCCCGGGACAGATACTTTAATGGTCGCTCGGGTCATTGGTATACACCTCTAGTAAATATCAGGCGGATTGCGCCGCCGCCTGTTATGGAGTTGATTAACTGACGAATACACGAGGATCACAGAACAACGAGAGTGAAGAGATCGTACGCGTACGATTACCGAAGAACCGAAACCGGGAGATATTTGCCCGGGCCGACCTGATGCTCGGGGCAAACCACATCCGTGTCCGCTGTGAGGACGGCGTCACACGCACAGGGCGCATCAAAGGCAAGATCAAGAAGCGACTCTGGATACGCGAAGGCGATCTCCTGATCGTCGTTCCCTGGAGTTTCCAGGACGAAAAATGCGATATCGTCTACCGCTACATCAGGCCCCAGGTAGACTGGCTCAAGAAGCACAACTATCTCAGCCAATAATTCCTGCATTTCTTTGCCGGCCTCCCGCAGGGCCCCGCACCAGAGCGGAGGTGGGCACACTCCGGGATTCCTCCTTCCCGGCGATACTTTATTTCCGCGAATCCTGGTTGATGGCGTCGACCAGGTTGGCCGCGAGATCGGTATGCACCAGTATGAATGTTCTGCTCACCGACGCCGTCACGCTCGCCGTTATCTGCATGGTGAGCATGAGGAGCCGCATGGCGTCCTGAATCGTCCCTCCTTCCCACATCCCCTGGATGCACTGGTTGGCAATCCGCTTCGTAACCTCGTTTCCCAGCACCACGAAGTTGCTTGCCCTGCCCCTCTGCGTTACCCGCAGCCGGGAATCGATCGCCTCGGCGATTGCGTAACTTCCTGCCGTAGCGTACAGCCTCTTCCTGCGGGTTACCGACCCCTCCGTCTCGGTCACCTCGCCGATGAGCACCCCGCCCTGCTGCGAGACCTTGGCTTTATCGTCTCTGACCCGGATTGTCACGCCAATCTCGTCCGCCCGCTCCGCGAGTTCGGTATCGGACGTGATTGAGCCGCTATAGAGCTCGCGTTCCAGCTCTTCGATGCAGGGATCGTCCCCCTCAAATGCGATCTCCCGCATATCCCCTGCCATCACGGTGGCCTGTCTTCCGATGAATGCGATCACGAGAGTGAAACGAGGCCTCGCATCCGCTGACGAGGCAACCCGGAAACGGGTCGCAAAGACTGGCGGGATGGCGCCGCATACTGAACGGGGGCTCAAGGCAGCTTCCCGCGAGACCCGGCGGCGGGGCCCCGCATGAGGCGAGAGGGCTCCAGGCCGCAAACGTTGAGACCCGGAAGCGCGTTGCACGGGCCGGGGGCAGGGCCCCGCACGAAGAGCGGGGACTCCAGGCTGCACCGGAGGCGACCCGGAAGCGGGTCTCGCGAAGAGGCGGCCGGCCTTCAGCCGTCCCGAAGCGCTCCCGGTAGGTCTCCGGGCACGTTACGGAGCTCAGTCGCTTCCGTCCCCGATTTTTCCCTGCACCCGCGGTTTCCAGACCGTCGCCCGGGGTTTCGCCGCTGCCGGAGTCCGGGCATACTCCGTCCCGGCGGCCTTCAGGAGAGACGGGTAGTAGCGGGCGATGTACTCCTTCACCATCCGGCGGGACGAGAACCGGGGGCCGTTGCTCTTGATCGACTCCTTCATCATCTTCACCCAGCCGTGGGGGACGTCGTCGATGGAGCGGTTGTAGTAGAGCGGGACGACCTCCTTCTCCAGGAGGTCGTAGATCGCCGCGGCATCGACGGCATTCCTCCCGCCGCAGGTCGTCGCCTCGTTCCCGAACGCCCAGCCGTTTCTGCCGTTATAGCCCTCGGTCCACCATCCGTCCAGGATGGAGAGGTTCAGGACCCCGTTTAACGACGCTTTCATGCCGCTCGTGCCGCTCGCTTCCATCGGGGGCAGCGGGTTGTTTAACCAGACGTCGACGCCATGCACCAGGTATCGGGCCACCTGCTCGTTGTAGTCCTCAATGAACGCGACACGCCCTCCGAACTCGGGCTGCTGCGTGTAGTGGTAGATCTGCTGGAGCACCTGCTTTCCCTCGTTGTCGGCCGGGTGGGCCTTGCCGGCGAAGACGATCTGAACGGGATACCACGGATTGTTCAGGATGCTCTTTAACCGTTCCAGGTCCTCGAAGACGAGATGCGCCCGCTTGTAGGTCGAGAACCGTCGGGCAAACCCGATCGTCAGGACGGAGGGGTTGAGGAACGCCCCCTCGGCAGCGGGGTTTTGCGCCCCGCCGCGGTGCGCGGTCCACTTTATCCGCTCCCGCTCCCGGATCCGGTTGAGGAGTTTCGCCTTCAGCCAGAGATGGACGTGCCAGAGTTCGGCGTCCGGGACCTCGTCGATGAGTTCCCATACCACCGGGTCGTCGTGCTCCGAGAGCCAGTCGGGAGAGGTCGGCCCGATGTACCGGTCGTAGAGCTCCTTCATCCGGGGGTTTAACCAGGTAGGCACATGGACGCCGTTCGTGACGTAGTCGATCGGCACCGTCGCCCGGGGCCCGGGCCACAGGCACTTCCACATATCGCAGGCGACGGCCCCGTTTGCGCGCGAGACGCCGTTGTGGTGCGCCGACGCACGCAGGGCGAACGCGGTCATGTTGAAGCCTGCCGCGGGGCTCTCCGGGTGGACTCCGAGCTGCAGGAACCTGGTCCGGTCGATGCCGAGCGCCGTGTAGTAGGTCTTGAAGTAGCGGTCGATGAGGTCGACGGGGAAGACGTCGTGGCCCGCAGGGACGGGCGTATGCGTGGTGAAGATGGACGTTGCCTGCACCTCATCGAGCGCCGCCTCGAACTCCATCCCCCGCTCGACCCGCTCCCGGACCCGCTCGAGCAGCGCAAACGCCGGGTGGCCTTCGTTTAAGTGCACCGCCGCGTATGCGATGCCGAGGGCGTGGAGCACCTTCCGGCCGCCGATGCCGAGCACGATCTCCTGCCGGAGGCGCAGATCCTGGTCGCCCGCATAGAGCCGGGACGATATGCCCCGGTTCCGGGAGTCGTTGCAGGGAATGTCCGTATCCAGGAGGTAGAGCGGTATCCTGCCGACCTGGACTTTCCGGACGGCGACGTAGATGGGCGGGTCGATATGCGGGACGCGGACCACCAGGTCTTCGCCGTCGGAATCAAGCACCCGGGTTATGGGCGCTGCATCGCGGTCGAGCGGTTCGGTGATGCCCTCCTGCCAGCCGTCGGAGTCGATCTGCTGGTGCAGGTAGCCCTGCGAGTACAGAAAGCCGACGGCAACCATCGGGAGGCCGAGGTCGCTCGCCTCTTTTAAGTGGTCGCCGGCGAGGAACCCGAGCCCGCCCGCGTAGATGGGGAGCGAGTGATGGAGCCCGTACTCTGCTGAGAAGTAGGCGATCGTCAACGGGCGGCCGCCGGAGTACTCCTCGGAGAACCAGGTCCCGGTGGCGCTCATGTACTTCCTGAACCGGCGCAGGATGACGTCGTAGCGGTGGCAGTAGGCAGGGTTCTCCGCCGCCCGGCTCAGGAATTCGGCCGGCATCTCGCGGAGCATCCGGACCGGGTTATGGCCGCTCGCCTTCCACGCCTGCCGGTTCAACTGCTTGAAGAGTATCCGGGCCTCCGGGTTCCAGCTCCACCAGAGGTTGTATGCCAGGTCGACGAGCCCGGAGAGCCGCTCCGGGATGTGGTCGAACCGATCGTGTATGGAATTCTCCATGAATTCTGTCCCCTTTTGGATGGTGTACTGTCCATGTTTATTATTATATATGTTTGCTTATTTTTGAAATGGGCTGAAAAAACGGAAAATAGCCGCTGATATTGGGATTTCTGAGAGTGGTGTGGATCAGGGCGGCTGTCCCGGCATACGGGGTGCCGGGCATCTGCGGGATACCCGAAAGGGGGGGAGGGGGGCCCTGGGTGCTGGAGTTGCTCGGCCATCTCCTGTGATCCCTGTCACGGGGGTGGCCAGCGCGACGGCGATGGGGGTGGGTCTGAGATGGGGGGTCAGAATTTTGTGCAGGAAATGGACGGTGAGTGTTGCCCCTTGACTGTGGTAGTTTAGAGGGCGATGTTCCGGAGCGGGAACATCATCTGGTGCAAGTTGCAGTCGGCGAATCCTCAAAATGAGGGAAAGGCCCGATCCAGCGGACCGTGGGAGAATCGCCATTGGGGGCGGGGCTGACGGGGAGGGGGAGACCCCCTCCCCGCGAGGTGATATCCCCACGGTCCACTTGCAGGGGCATGCCCGGGGCGATTCCTCGTCCCGGGTCGATGCTTCCCTATTCATGCCCTATTCAACAGAACTGAAATTTCGTAGTTTCGCGTGAAGCAATCCAGGGTGCAGATCGGGATATGGTCCCACACAGAAGGCAGGCCGTGAGAGATGCGAAGGGCGGGAAAGGAAATTCATAGAGTTAAATGACAACGAGTACTAGGAAAAAGATGGCCGTAACCCCCACCCGAAGACCTACGGTCTTCTCAAGCTCCGGACGTCCCGTCCGTCGCACCCCGCCCGGCCTCCGGCCTCCTCCTCCGCACCTGCGGTGCTCATGCTCCGGCCCTATGGCCCATCGCACCCCGCCCCTGAGGGCGGGGGCAGTGCGTGATGATTCTCCCACGGTCCAGTGTGTCGGACATTTTTTCATATACGACGGGCAAGGAGACCACCGGTTTCAACCGGGGGTAGTTGACTGTCTCTTGGCTGGTGTATCTTAGCGGTAATCGAAACCCATTTTTCGACCCCCCCTCACCCTCTCCCGTAGATCCCCGTGACCCCGGCAAACTCCTGCATGGCCTCTTCCCCCATCTGCTCCGGCCGGAGCCGCCACTCCCAGTTCCCCTCCCCCGTGCCCGGCCGGTTCATCCGCGCCTCCTCGCCGAGGCCGAGGACGTCCTGCATCGGAATGATGACGGTATCGGCAGGGGAGAGCATCGCGAGGCGCATGAGGATCCGGTGTATCTCTTCCGCGCTCACGTGGCCCCCGATGTAGCGGAACACGAGGTCCTTCTGGTCGCCGGGGACCTCGTGCTCGAACCAGCCCCGGACCGTGTTGTTGTCGTGCGTCCCCGTATAGGCGACGCAGTTCTTCGTTATGTTGTGGGGCGCATGAGGGTTTCTTGCGACGTCGCCGGCGAACCCGAAGGTCAGGATCTTCATCCCCGGGAATCCGAAGTGGCCCATCATCTCGTGGACGTCGGAGGTGATGTAGCCGAGGTCCTCGGCGATGATCGGGAGGCACGACCTGCTTCTCGCAAGCAGGGTGAAGAGGTCCCGGCCGGGTGCGTCGACCCAGCGCCCGTTCCGTGCGGTCTCTTCACCGGGAGGCACCTCCCAGAACTGCACGAATCCCCGGAAGTGGTCGAGACGCAGCCGGTCGACGAGGGTGAGGGTGCGGTCGATCCGGCTCTCCCACCACGTGAATCCCTGCTCCCGGTGCGCATCCCAGTTGTAGACCGGGTTCCCCCAGAGCTGCCCGGTCTCGCTGAACACATCCGGGGGAACGCCCGCGATAGCGGCCGGTTTCTTCTGCTCGTTCAGTTTGAAGAGCCCCGGGTTCGCCCAGAGGTCGACGCTGTCGTAAGTGAGGTAGATCGGGATATCCCCGATGATCTGGATGTAGCGCTCGCGGCAGTGGTTCTTGAGCACCTTCCACTGGCGGTCAAAGACGTACTGGAGGAACTTCTCCCGGAAGATCCGATCGGCGAGCTCCGTACCGTGCTTCCGCAGCGCTTCCTGGTGCCGGTCCCGGATCCCGGACGGCCAGTCGCCCCATTCCTTCCCGGAAAACCGCTCCTTGAGGGCGACGAAGATGGCATAGTCGTCGAGCCATGAGACGTTGCCGGCCGCGAACTCCTTGTAATGGAAGTCAGGGCCGCGCTCTTTGAACCGCTCGAACGCCCGGTTAAAGAGGCCGTTCTTGTAGTCGAGGACCGCCTGGTAGTCGACCCGTTCCTCGGGGAAACCGGGAGGGTTCCCGATATCCTCCGGGGCGAGGAGGCCGTCGCCAGCCATCTGCTCGGGGCTGATGAGCCAGGTGTTCCCGGCAAACGCCGAGGTGCTCTGGTAGGGCGAGTTGCCGAACGCCGGGCATGTCGGGTTGAGGGGGAGGATCTGCCAGTAGCGCTGTCCGGCGCCGGCGAGGAGGTCTACGAACCGGTGCGCCGCCGGCCCGAGGTCGCCGATGCCGTACGCCGACGGCAGGGACGTGATGTGCAGGAGAACCCCGCTGCCCCGCCGGTTCATGCTCCGCCCCTCCTTACGCCACCTTCACGCCGAGGCATGCCGCCGCCCTCCTGAAGGCCTCCGCCCACCGTTCTGCATCCCCATCACCCCGGCCAGCACGCTCCCGCATTCCAAAATAGCGCCCGCGCATCCCGATGCAGAGGTTCTGGCTCTCCCAGAGGGAGAGCGTCAACGGAAAAACTTTCGTACATCTAACGGTGCGGACGATCTCCTCGAGCGGAGCCGGGTCACCGGGCCGGGTCGCCGCCGCCTGCAAAGAGAGCGCGATCCGCCTGCTCGCCGCCTCCCCGAGGCCCGCAAGATCGGGCGCAAGGTCCCGGGCTCTCATCTCCTCTGCGAGCGCGAAAAATCGATCCGGGTCGGTGCACCCCCCTCCGAGCATCGCGAGCAGCCGCTCGGTGCAGGCATGCGCCAGAAGATGGGCGGCGGCTCCCGGCGCAGGGATCCCGAGATCGTCGAGCACGCCGATCAGCGCTGCCGCGTCACGGTAGACCGCACAGACGGCCTGCCCGATCCCGGGGGCGGTCCGGCGGGCGATTGTCCGCCGCTCCTCGTCGGAGAGGTCGGACGCGGTGTAGACCCGGGTAAAGGCCCCGGCTACGGCGCCTGCGGGGTCGGGCCCCATCATCCCCACCCACACCGTCCGGAGCCCCTCATCGTCGCCGGGCTCGAGCACGCCAGAGAAAACACGGTCTATTCCGGCGAAGAGTGCGACCGCATCGAGGAGCGCCTCATCGCCCGTCGCCCGGGCCCGAACCCGGACGGTCCCGAGGAGGCGGCGCCAACCCCCCGCGTCCGACCGGTAGCGCCAGTCTCCGTGAACGGCATACATCCCCGACGCGACCGCAGGGGGTTCGATGTCGAAGAGCGCGTAGAGGGCGGCTCCTGCCCCGATCCGGGCAAGGTCCGCCGCCGCCGGCTGGACCAGTGCTTCGTACACCTCCGCACCGGTCGTATACTCCGGGTCGTTTGCCGGGGCACGGCGGAGGATACCGATGAACGCCGGCTCGAGGTCGAGCCCGATGGTCTCCAGGGCAAGGTCCATCGCCCGCTTCGCGTGCCGCATCACCTGGACGCTCCCCGGCTCTGCGATATCGTCGAAGAACCAGCCGCAACTCGTCTGCATCAGCATCACCTGCCGTTCCAGCTCAAGGAGAGCAAGCACCCGCCGCCGCTCGTCGGGAGAGAGGCTCCCGGGCGCGTGCCGCGAGAAGAACGCCGCCATGGCCTCGTCGGACCACCGGGAAAGGACGAGGCCGACAGCGTCGTCCCGTGCCTCCGCGGGATCGCGGACGTGCGCCGCCATCTCCTCCGCGACCCGGGGGGCGAGAGCATCCCGGACCATGACGATGGCTTCCCGGAGCGGGCCGCGCCATGCCTGCGACCACCCCGGGTGTGTCCCGCTATGGCACCCGCACTCCCCTTGCCAGCGCCCGACGCCGTGCGTGCAGCTCCAGGACGTCCTCTCCCGGACGGCGACCTCGTGCGTGGGCGGGTGAGCGGCGAGGTACTCGGCGTAGACCGTGAGGCGTGCGTCGCCGCCCTCCTCAATGGTGCGGAGGCAGTAGGCGAGCGCCATCTCCCCGAACGCGTGGTGATGGCCGTAGGTCTCCCCATCGGTCGCGATATGCACGAGTTCCGGGCGCTCGCTCCCCCGGGAGAACGCGCCGAGCAGCCGCCCGGCGAACCGCCGCCCGTCGGAGAGGAGGTCGCCGAACGCGACGTCGCGGGCAATCGCCCCGTCGTAGAAGAAGACCGCGATGCTTTGCCCGGAGGGGAGGCGGCAGAGGTAGGGCATTGTCGTATCGACCAGGCCGCCGGAGACGTCCGTCCAGTCCTCCGCCCCGATCGGCTGCACTCCGGCGGCCTGGTGGGGGGCGAGAACCGTGAACCGGATCCCCGCCCCGGCCATCAGGTCCAGGGACTCAAGGTCGACCGCCGTCTCCGGGAGCCACATCCCTTCGGGAGCCCGGCCGAACCTTGCTGCAAAGTCGCGGACCCCCCAGGCGACCTGGGCTTGCTTATCCCGCCGGGTTGCCAGCGGCATGATGAGGTGGTTGTAGCAGCAGGCGATCGCGGACCCGTGGCCGGCGTAGCGCTCCCGGCTCTCCCGGTCGGCCTCGATGATTGCCCGGTAAACCCCCGGGCGGTGCCGCTCAAGCCAGGCAAGAAGCGTTGGGGCGGCCGTGAAGCTGATCCGTGAATAGGTGTTTACGACTTCCACGATCATGCCGTCCGCGTCAAGGATGCGTGCGGCAGTGTTCGGGGCGTAACACTCCGCGGCCACCCGTTCGTTCCAGTCGTGGTATGGAGCGGCGGACCGCTGGACCCCCACCTCCCCGAGCCAGGGGTTCTCCCTTGAGGGCTGGTAGAAGTGGCCGTGGATGCAGACGGCACGGTCCACGGTCACGCCCCCTCGGGAGCGAAGATGACTGCGCCGAGCGGGGGCAGGGTGAGCGGGAGGGACCACGGCCGGCCGTGCACCGGGACCGGCTCCGCCTCCACCCCGCCGAGGTTCCCGACACCGCTCCCGCCGTACTCGACCGCATCGCTGTTGAGCACCTCCTTCCAGAACCCGCCGAACGGGACGCCGACCCGGTAGCCGTAGCGCGGCACCGGGGTGCAGTTGCAGGCGACGAGGGCGACTTCGTCGCCTGAGTGTCCCCGCCGCAGGTAACTGACGATGCTCTTCTCCACGTCCGAGAAGTCGATCCATTCGAACCCCTCCGGATCGGCGTCCCGCTCGTGGAGGGCGGGCATCCGCCGGTAAAGGTGATTTAAGTCGGTGACCCACCGGAGGAGCCCCCGGTGGGAAGGATACTGCAGGAGGCCCCATTCAAGCCCGGTATCATGGCTCCACTCCGACCACTGCCCGAACTCACCGCCCATGAAGATGAGCTTCTTGCCCGGATGCGTGAACATGTAGCCGTAGAGGAGGCGGAGGTTCGCCCGTTTCCGCCACTCGTCGCCGGGCATCTTTCCTGCGAGCGAACCCTTCTCGTGGACGACCTCGTCGTGCGAGAGGGGGAGGATGTAGCGCTCCCGGAACGCATACCATATGCTGAACGTCAGGAGGTCGGGCCGGTACTTCCGGAAGACCGGGTCGAGCACGAAGTAGTCCAGGGTGTCGTGCATCCAGCCCATGTTCCACTTCAGGTCGAACCCGAGCCCCCCGGTCGCGGTCGGGGCGGTCACCCCCGGCCAGGAAGTCGCTTCCTCGGCGATGACAAGCACGTCGGGGAAGTTTGCGTGGATGGTGTCGTTCACCTTCCGGAGGAACCCTATCGAATCGAGGTTCTCCCTCCCGCCGTAGACGTTCGGTATCCACTCCCCGGCGCTCCGCGCGTAGTCGAGGTAGAGCATCGAGGAGACCGCATCCACCCGGAGGCCGTCCGCGTGGTAGCGCTCGAGCCAGAAGAGGGCGCTGCTCAGAAGAAACGACCGGACCTCGTTCCTGCCGAGATTGAAGATGTAACTCTTCCACTCGGGGTGGTAGCGCTGGCCGGGGAGAGCGTGCTCGTAGAGGTGCGTACCGTCGAAGTAGGAGAGCCCGTAGCCGTCGGAGGGGAAATGGGACGGCACCCAGTCGAGGAACACCCCGATCCCCCGCTGGTGAAGATGTTCGATAAGGTGCATGAAGTCCTGGGGGGTGCCGTACCTGCTCGTCGGGGCAAAGTAGCCGAGCGTCTGGTAGCCCCAGGAGGCGTAGAACGGGTGCTCCATGACGGGGAGGAACTCAACGTGAGTAAACCCGGCTTCAAGCATATATTCGGCGAGCTCGGTCGCCAGCTCCCGGTAGTTCAGAGACCGGTTCTCCTCCGCCGGCACCTTCCGCCACGAGCCGGGGTGCACCTCGTAGACGGATATTGGAGCGTCCGGGGTGTTATCCTCCTCCCGGCAGCGCATCCACGCCCGGTCCCGCCAGACATAGGCGAGGTCCCAGATGATGGACGCGGTCTTTGGCGGGATCTCCCAGAAGTATGCGAACGGGTCGCCTTTCTCTACGGAATAGTCGTTGTACCTGCTTTTGATATGGTACTTGTAGAGCGTTCCGTGGCCGATATCCGGGATAAACCCTTCCCAGATGCCGGAGTCGTCGCTCCGTGCCTGGAGCGGATGCCGGCCCGCCGTCCACCCGTTGAAATCCCCGATGACCGAGACTTCCGCGGCGTTCGGCGCCCAGACCGCAAAGAAGGTCCCCCGCACACCATCGGCGACGGCGGGGTGCGACCCCATTCTCTCGTGCAGGCGGGAGTGGTTCCCCTGCCGAAAGAGGTAAACGTCGTAGTCGGTGATGAGGCTCCCGGTCTTCGTGATATCGGGTAGCACCTGCTGCATATTCTCACCCTCCCGGCCGGGTATCGCCGCTGGAGAGAATTCTCCTGTAGACGCCGAGCATCCTCTCCGTGACGACGCCCCACTGGAACTTCTCTATCACTTTCCTGCGGCCGGCCCTCCCGAGTTTCTGCATGTAGGCCGGGTCGTCGATGAGGTGGCAGATCCCCCAGGCGATCGAGTCCGGCCGGACGGGAACCTTGATGCCGTTTACGTAATTATCGATATTCTCGGAGAGCCCCCCGACATCGGTCGCGACGACGCAGCGCTCCGCGCTCCAGGCCTCCGTAAGGACGAGCCCGAACGGTTCGTTTCTGCTCGGTACGGCGACGAGGTCGCAGGCGTTCAGGAGCCGGATATGGTCCTCATCGGAGACGTAGCCGAGGAACTGCACGGGAAGACCGTGCGCCATCCCCTCCAGGTAACCGCGCATATCCCCGGTGCCGGCGAAGAGGAACTGCACGTCCCAGCGTTTGGCGAGGATCTCGGGTATGGCCTGCATCAGGAGGTCGGGTCCTTTCTGGTAGGTGAGGCGCCCGACGAAGAGGACGACGGGCGCGAGCGGGTGGATGCCGTAGCGTTTCTTCACCTCGCCCGGGTCGACCTGAGTATGATAAGTGTCGGGGTCGATCCCGTTCGGGATGACGGTGACCTTCCATTCGGGGACGTTGTAGAGCCACATTACTTCGGTCTTCGTCGAGTTCGAGACGGTTGCGACCGCCTTTGCGATGTAGCCCCCGTACCACTCTTTGCCGGATATCTCCTGGAACTCCCACCAGCCCCCGAAATTCCCCCCGTGCCGCCCGTATTCGGTGGAGTGGAAGGAGAGGACGGTGTTCCTGCCGCGGAGGGTGTGCAGGGCCTCGACGAGGTGCCAGTCGTGGAAGTGCAGGATGTCGAATGGCGGGGCGTCATGGGCGCGGAACGCATCCACGAGCATGTTGCTCATGGTCCTGCAGTACTCGATGATGTTGTCGCCGAAAGGCAGGCAGTAGTGGTAGTGGACATTGTTGATCAACGCATCGTCCCCCTCTCCCCGCGTGAAGAAGTGGACCTCGTGCCCCTTCCGGGCGAGGTTCTCGGCGAGGTGGGTCGCCGCCGGCGCAAGGCCGCCCACCTTGAACGTGGAGTGGAGCGACTCCCAGCAGAAGAATGCTAACTTAAGCGTTTCCATAGTTTGTGGATCCTCTTCTGAATCATCGTTCGGAGTCTCGTGCGGTCGGAGATACCCCAGATCTTCTCCGCCAGTTGCGTATCGCCGATGACCTGGGCGATCCAGCGGTTAAAGTCCTCCCGCTCCACGTGGTACCGGATGACATCGTCCGGGACAAACTCGAGCATATTTGCGAGTTCCTGGAGACTGTGGGCGGCGTACCCGGCCGGCCGGTCATATGACGAGAAGTAGAATGCCTTATCCGGGGGGACGCAACGGAGCGAGAGAGCGGCCCTGGGTGACGAGGCGATGGCTACAGACCGCTCCTCGGCGTGCGAGAGGATCCGCATAAATGAGGCGAAGTAGTCGTAGGTCGCCTGGTGGCTGACGGCGTGGAGCGGTTTTCCGCACGAGGTCGAGCGCATGGCCATCCGGCGAATATGCTCGGTCTCAAGGAGGCAGCGCCAGACCTCCGCGTCTGTCACCAGGCCCCCGGCCTCCTCGAGCGCCTCGATGGCGGACTGCTGCATGATGGTCCTCTGCCGGCCCTGCAAGCCGGTCGGCTCGCCGGTCTCCCCGATCTCCTCGTGCGGTGGAAGCCGGGCGGCGTCTGAGGGGCGTATGGTCTCTATCCCCTCCGCGGCGAGGGCGGACGGGAGCGCACGCAGGAACTCCAGGATGCCCGCCTCGGGGCCGATGAAGTCCCCGAAGATGCGGTAGTCGAGGAAGAGCGTGATGCAGTCGCCGGGAGAGGCGGCGAGCCACCCCGCGTACCGGTCGGCCGTGAGAGGCCATTGGTCCCACTCTCGCCACGGGAACCGCACGGCGATGTCGTCGGAGAGATCGCAGTGGGTGACGAGGACCGGGAGGCCCCGGTAGGTGTAGGTGTAGTTTTGGTCCCTCTCAAGAGCGGGCCCCTCGCCTCCCTCGATGATGGCCGCCTCAATTCCGGCCCCGGCAAGCGCCTCTGCGGTGGCCGGGGTGATCGGGTAGTCGGTATGCGCAAACGTAGTCGGCGTGACCGAGAAGTGCTCCTTCATCAGGTCCCGGTGCATGCGGACCTCGTCCACGAACTCCGTGAGGTCGGAGAACCGCCCGGCGACGCTGTGGTAGTAGGTCCCGGCGAGGACTTCGGCGTTCCGGTGGGTTGCCGCACGGGAGAGAAGTTCGAGCATCTCCGGGTACCACTGATCGAGGCGCTCCACAACCACCCCGGAGATGCTAACGGCACACTTCAGCCCGTCATCGAGAAGATCGAGGAGGATCTCCGTCGTCGGCGTGAAGGAGCGGTCGATGACCCGTCCCAGGTCCTCCTTCGCGTCCGGGTTAAAGTAACTCTCTTTTGCGTTTCTCTTTCCCTTCACCACGTCAGGTTGAAATCTGGGATTGAGGGAGCAGGGATAGTGAATGTCGAATCCCAGACAGACCGCCGGTGGATTTGAGCCCTCGTCTGTCATCGGTGGTAGTTGGCTGTTTCCGTATATAAATGTCGTCGAACCGGAATACCCGCGGATCCTCAGGCCCCTTCCGTGCTCCGATACTCGGGAAATTGGCAACCGTCATCCCCGGAGCGGATCGAGGCATTCTGGTGCCTGCGCGGAGAGCAAAATGACGGGATGCTCCGCGTTACTGGCCGTATTCGCATATCCGGATGGGGCCGCATCCCGCGATCCTGCCGCAACGCTCGACCGCTGGCACGACCCCCGTCTTCGAGACTTAAACAGCGTCTTTTTGATCACTAGGTGCCAGAATCAATAATTTCAATCTCACCCCTCCTCAATTCTTTGCATAATTAAAGCCAGAATATCAACCGTTACCTTTATCATGTATGGTAATCAATTGATCACTAGGTCATCATGAGCTGGATTCGCCGTATCAAAAGAGGTAATCAGTTTTACCTCTACGAAGTGACAACAGTCTGGGAGAATGGAAAGTCAAAACAGAAACTGATCCAGTACCTGGGTGTCGAAGGAGATCAGGAGAAGATACCAAAACCAAAGACGAAACGAGTTCGTCCCGATCGAATCCATCCACTCCAGAGTCGAGGTGCAGGAGATGTACTACTGCTCTGGAAAATTGCTGAAACGCTCAATTGTGTCAATATCATTGACCGATATACCACAGGATTTGAAAATATCCAGGGGCCATCTCCCGGCAAATACCTGACCACCTGGGCGATTAACCGGCTTATAGATCCGGAGAGCGCAACCCAGCTTGATGCGTGGGTCAAGTCGACGATCCTCTCTGACCTCACGGGAATGGATCCACTCGATTTTTCAAAAGATGCGTATCTTCAGTCACTTGATGCCATCTGTTCCAAGTCAAAGAAAACTCAGCGTATCCAGAGTCATATTCCGTTCA
>DASQ01000118.1:15352-15819 GCA_002503885.1 Methanoculleus marisnigri
CTGAACCTCCGATTGATCCGGATCACCTGGTGCCGACCCAGTGTATGAATATCTATGCCGAGAAGGTTGATACTCCACTCTTTGGCAGGAAAGGATCCGTTGTGGTCTACGTGAACACTGAGCGAAGAATGCGGGAGAGAAAACCCAGAAACTGTGCAATCTATCAGATATCTGAAGAGTTTAGAGAATTAGAGAAGAGCTGTTCGCAATTGAAGAAAGAAGAGGTGATGAAGAAGATTGGGAAGTTCCTGCCTAAGTCTTGTACCAAATTCTTCAATTATTCTGTTCAGGAAGGTCAGACCGGTAGTGAGCTTACGTGGAGCGCCAATACTGATGCCAGAATCGAGGCAGAGAGGCGGGATGGAAAATATCTCCTGTATGCAACTGATCCGTCTCTCTCGGGCAGTGACGTGGTGATGAAGTATTTTGAACGTGACTTTGTCGAGAAGGTGTTTCGGGATTTGAAA
>DASQ01000139.1 GCA_002503885.1 Methanoculleus marisnigri
ATCCACAGATGTTGTTTACTTTCAATTCTGTTGCGATATTGAAAGGAACTTTTTTCATTAGATATCTATTAGATATCTATAATATTTAATCTTTTGGGTGCCCCATTACAACTTAATTTGAGAGAACAACACAAGAATTATAGGTTGAAGTCAACCGCACATCGCGAAACAATTTCGGAAAATTATTGAATCTTTTCTAAAAGTTGAATTGATACCTTTCTCTTTCTCTTCATACCGCTGATCCCGCTCTTTGGGCGATCCCCCGTCGTGAGGCGCTGCCCGGCCTGCGGGTGGGAAACCGCAGGCGACGAGCGCTTCTGCCCCCGTGATGGGATGGCGCTCACGCCCGAGGGTGAAGGTGGCGAGGTTCAGCAGAGAGAGCGGTAGAAGGAGGCCGAAGAGTTCGGTTGCCGGGATCGTGCCGAAGTCGCGGGAGGCGTAGTTCCGGATCGTCCCCCGATCAACGACGATCCCCATCGCCCGGAGGCGTTGTGCCACCCGGTTGAAGGGCATCTGCTGCGACAGAAGGAGACAGAGGTCGACGACGGGCGATGCGAGGCGGGTGTCGGGGTAGAACGGTGCGTCTGCGTAGCAGAGTGTGCCGCACTGCTGGCAGTAGAACCGTTTCACGGAGACCCGGATGGTGCGTTCCTTTCCGTTCTCGAGCAGGACGGCAAACCGTTTTGCCCGCAGGTCATGTCCGGTCACCGGACCGCCGCACGACGGGCAGGCCCGGAGGTAGGTGAACTTCACGCCGTCCATTGACGCCAGGGCGTTTCCCACCAGGTCGGCGAGCATGGGCGGAACCGGGAGTGTCTTTTTTACAATGGTAACTCTCTCCCTGTGCAACTGTGCGAGAGGTGTAGGCGTCCACCGATAATAACCTCTTCCCTCGAACGGGAGTGGGCGACACAGAGGTCGTTCCAGCCCACAGGGTGGTGTCCCGGAGAGCGCACGTTTTTTGCCTGCCCTGCCGTTCCCGCTTCGGTTCGGGGCAACCATCCTGACCCCGCGAGGGGCTCATCGAGCCGCCGCCCGGAGATTGGTTTAGCACTTCTGCCTGATCTCGATCGGGATGCAAACCTGTATTCTGATGGGTATTACTCACGTAAAAACTCAAAAAATGAATGCGGATTATTATTCTCCAGCCAGTCCTGCCTGTGAAGATGAGGGCAGATCTGGTTAACTACTATAATTTAAGTAGCTTAACATCAGATATTCGGTTCGCCATAGAGGTGTTAAAAATATGACGTTGAAGTATGTGCAGACAACATGTCCCTACTGCGGTACGGGATGCAGTTTCAACCTCGTCGTCCAGGACGGCAAGGTGGTTGGGACGGCACCGTATCGCCGCTCACCCGTGAACGAGGGAAAGGTATGCCCCAAGGGTACCTATGCCCATGAGTTCGTGAACAGCCCGGACCGCCTGACCAGGCCGCTCATCAAGAAGGACGGCAAGTTTGTCGAGGCGACCTGGGACGAGGCCTACAGCCTGATTGCATCGAAGTTCAAGTCGTACAAGCCCGACGAGATCGCCGTGCTTTCGTCGGCACGTACCTCCAACGAGGAGAACTACGCGCTGATGAAACTGGCACGCGGTGTCTTCAAGACACGCCACATCGACCACTGCGCCCGGCTCTGCCACGCGTCCACCGTCGCCGGCCTTGCCGCATCGTTCGGCTCCGGCGCGATGACCAACTCCATCCTCGACATCGCCGACTCGAAGTGCGTCTTCATCATCGGGTCCAACACCTTCGAGCAGCACCCCCTCATCGGCCGCAAGGTCATGCAGGCCAAGAAGAACGGCGCAAAGATCATCTACGCCGACCCGCGCTACACCGCGACCGCAAAGCAGGCCGACCTCTACATGCCGTTTGTGTCCGGCAGTGATGTCGCCATCTTAAACTGCATGATGCAGCAGATCATCAAGAACGGCTGGGAAGACAAGGAGTTCATCGCCAACCGGACCAGGGACTACGAGAAACTCAAGGAAGTTGTCATGAAGGACACCTACAGCCTTGAGAACGTCTCGAAGATCTCCGGTATCCCCGCCGAGAGCCTCAAGACCGCTGCTGAGTGGTTCGGCACCAACAAGCCCGGCGCGCTCCTCTACTCGATGGGTATCACCCAGCACACCGTCGGTGTGGACAACGTCCGGTCGACCGCCAACCTCCAGATGCTGACCGGCAACCTGGGCAAGCCCGGTGCCGGCGTGAACGCGCTCCGTGGCCAGAACAACGTGCAGGGCGCCTGCGACATGGGAGCGCTCCCGGTCGTCTTCACCGGCTACCAGAAGGTCATCGACCCGGCCGCCCACAAGAAGTTCGCCGACGCCTGGGGCTTCCCCGACGGCATCTGCGAGCCCAAGAACGGCTACGAGGTCACCGTCATGATGGACGTCCTGACCGACAGGCCCGGCGAACTCAAGGCGATGTACATCATGGGCGAGAACCCGATGCTCTCCGACCCGGACCTGACTCACGTCAAGCACGCCATCGAGAACCTGGAATTCCTGGTTGTCCAGGACATCTTCATGACCGAGACCGCCGAACTCGCCGACGTCGTCCTGCCCGCCGCCTGCTATGCAGAGCGGAACGGCACCCAGACTTCCACCGAGCGGCGTGTCCAGATGTGGCGCAAAGCCCAGGACCCGCCCGGCGAAGCGAAGGAAGACTGGCAGATCATCAGTGAACTCGCCGCAAAGATGGGCTACGCCAGGCAGTTCCCCTACCAGAGCGCCGAGGAGATCTTCACCGAGATCGCCGCCGTCACGCCGTCCTACCACGGCATGAACTACGAGCGGTTGAGCAAGCCCGAAGCACTCCACTGGCCCTGCCCTGCAGTCGACCACCCCGGCACCCCCATCCTGCACATCGGCAAGTTCTCGCACCCCGACGGCATAGGCATCTTTGCCCCGATCGAGTGGAAACCGCCGGCGGAAGTCCCCGACGCGGAGTATCCGTTCGTGCTCACGACCGGCCGTGTCCTCTGGCACTGGCACACCGGCACCATGACCCGCCGGTCTGCAACGCTTGACCACGAGGTCCCCACCGGCTGGATCGAGATCAACCCTGAGGATGCAAGGGAGCTCGGCGTCAAGGACAAGGAGAAGGTCCGTGCCATCACTCGCCGTGGATCTGTCGAGGTCCCTGCGAGGGTGACCAGAGATATCATGAAGGGTGTCATGTTCATGCCGTTCCACTTCAAGGAGTGTGCGGCGAACACACTGACAAACAACGCTCTCGACCCGATCGCCAAGATCCCTGAGTTCAAGGCCTGTGCTGTGAAGGTCGAGAAGATTACGGAGGCCTGAACATGGCTGCAATTGGAGATATGTTCTACGCATGGGCGGCAGATGCCGACATACTGAAGAAGGGAGAGTGCGGAGGTGCGATCACCGCCCTGCAGCAGTACGCCCTGAAGTCCGGCATGGTGGACGCTGTCCTCGCCGTCAAGAAGGGACAGGACCTCTACGACGCGGTGCCGACCGTGATCACCGACCCTGCCGAGATCGTACAGACGGCAGGATCCCTCCACTGCGGGACGCTCCTGCTCTCGAAAGTGGTGAAGGATTATCTGGACAGCAACAAGAACGCACGGCTCGGTGTCACCGTCAAAGGCTGCGACACGATGGGTCTTATCGAGCTTGCGAAGCGCAACCAGGTCGATCTGGATCGCCTCCTCCTGCTCGGCGTCAACTGTGGCGGTTCCGTGAGCCCGGTTCTGGCCCGCAAGATGATCCGCGAGAAGTTCGAGGTCGACCCTGACGACGTCGTCAAGGAAGAGATCGACAAGGGCCAGTTCATCATCGAGTATGAAGGCGGCCACAAGGGCATCTCGATGGACGAGCTCGAGGACGAGGGCTACGGCCGCCGGTCCAACTGCCGCCGGTGCCTCTACAAGGTCCCGCGCCAGGCGGACCTCGCCTGCGGCAACTGGGGCGTCATCGGCGAGAAGGCCGGCAAGGCCACGTTCGTCGAGGTCTGCTCCGAAAAGGGTGCGAAACTCCTCAATGCGGCTGCTGCGGCCGGAGCGGTCGCCACCGAACCCGCGAACCCGAAGGGTATCGAGATCCGCGGCAAGGTCGAGGGCGCCATGCTGAATCTCGGCAACAAGTGGCGGAAGAGGAACTTCGAAGCGCTTGCATCCGACCTCTGGGGAACCATCGGCCGCGAGACGGGCCGGTGCATCAAGTGCTACTCCTGCATCGAGAACTGCCCGGTCTGCTTCCCGGTTGCAGATGAACTCAGAGGAAACTCCAGGATGGTCACCTCCGGAGAGGTTCCGCCGAACCCGATGTTCCACCTCAGACGGTTTGCGCACATCTCCGACTCGTGCATCAACTGCGGCCAGTGTGAAGAGCTCTGCCCGATGGATATCCCGCTTGCGCTCTTCTCCCACGCTATCAGGACTGAGGGTGACGGCACATTCGAGCCCAAACTCGGGAAGGCTTCCTACACCAACTAACCTTTTTTCTTCATACTGCGACCAATCCAGCGCTATTTTTGGGGCGCATCAGGATATATGCGCTAATTATGCGCCAGAATGCCGATCCGGCCGATTATTCCCGATAATGCGCTGGTCTTCCGGGAAGACAGGTGCAGTTTCCCACCCTTATTCATCAGAAATTCAGATGTTAATCACTACTGTTAAATATGCCGAACCTCGAAATTTTATGTATCCGAGGTTTTACCATGGATCTCAAGTATGTACAGACAACATGCCCGTACTGCGGTACGGGATGCAGCTTCAACCTCGTCGTGAAGGACGGGAAGGTTGTCGGCACACAACCTTACAACCGCTCCCCCGTGAACGAGGGAAAGGTATGCCCCAAGGGTACCTACGCTCATGAGTTCGTGAACAGCCCGGACCGCCTGACAACGCCGCTCATCAAGAAGGACGGCAAGTTTGTCGAGGCGACCTGGGATGAGGCCTACAGCCTGATCGCGCAGAAGTTCAAGTCCTACAAGCCCGACGAAATCGCCGTGCTTTCATCCGCCAGGGTCTCCAACGAGGAGAACTACGCGCTGATGAAACTGGCACGCGGTGTCTTCAAGACACGCCACATCGACCACTGCGCCCGGCTCTGCCACGCGTCCACCGTTGCCGGCCTTGCCGCATCGTTCGGCTCCGGTGCGATGACCAACTCCATTCTCGACATCGCCGAGTCCAAGTGCGTCTTCATCATCGGGTCCAACACCTTCGAACAGCACCCCCTCATCGGCCGCAAGGTCATGCAGGCCAAGCTGAACGGCGGGAAGCTCATCGTATTCGACCCGCGCTACACGCCGACTGCAAAGCAGGCGGACCTCTACGCATCCTTCTACTCCGGCACCGATGTGGCCATCCTCAACTGCCTGATGGGAGAGATCATCAGGAACGGATGGGAGGACAAGGAATGGGTTTCGACCCGTGCAAAGGGATACGAGGAACTTAAAGCGACGGTGACGAGCGACACCTATCTCCCCGAGAACGTCGAGAAGATCTCCGGGATTGCCGCTGCGGACCTCAAAAAGGCAGCCGAATGGATCGGTAACGCCGAATCCTCTGCACTCCTCTACTCGATGGGTATCACCCAGCACACCGTCGGTGTGGACAACGTCAAGTCGACCGCCAACCTCCAGATGCTGACCGGTAACATCGGCAAGCGTGGTGGCGGCGTAAACGCGCTCCGTGGCCAGAACAACGTGCAGGGCGCCTGCGACATGGGAGCTCTCCCGGTCGTCTTCACCGGCTACCAGAAGGTCATCGACCCGGCCGCCCACAAGAAGTTCGCCGACGCCTGGGGCTTCCCCGACGGCATCTGCGAGCCGAAGAACGGCTACGAAGTCACCGTCATGATGGATGTCCTGACCGACAGGCCCGGCGAGCTCAAGGCGATGTACATCATGGGCGAGAACCCGATGCTCTCCGACCCGGACCTGACCCACGTCAAGCACGCCATCGAGAACCTGGATTTCCTGGTTGTTCAGGATATCTTCCTGACCGAGACCGCCCAGATGGCCGACGTTGTCCTGCCCGCCACCTGCTACGCAGAGAAGGACGGCACCCAGACCTCCACCGAGCGCCGTGTCCAGATGTGGCGCAAGGCCCAGGACCCGCCCGGCGAGGCAAAGGTCGACTGGCAGATCATCTGCGAAGTGGCAGCCGCCATGGGCTACGCCGAGCAGTTCCCCTACCAGAGTGCTGAAGAGATCTTCACCGAGATAGCCTCCCTCACGCCGTCCTACCACGGCATGAACTACGAGCGCCTCAACAAGCCCGAAGCACTCCACTGGCCCTGCCCGACCACGGAGCACCCCGGCACCCCCATCCTGCACATCGGCAAGTGCTCGCACCCCGATGGCATGGGCGTGATGCACGCCATCGAGTGGAAACCGCCGGCGGAAGTCCCCGACGCTGAGTTCCCCTATATCTTCACCACCGGACGCTGCATCTGGCACTGGCACACCGGGTCCATGACCCGCCGCTCCGAGACCCTCGACCACGAGGTCCCGACCGGCTGGATCGAGATCAACACCGAGGACGCAAAGGCGCTCGGCATCCAGGACAAAGAAATGGTCCGTGCGACCTCCCGCCGTGGCACGGTGGACGTCCCCGCGAAGGTGACCGACGAGATCAAGAAGGGCGTCATGTTCATGCCGTTCCACTTCGCCGAGTGCGCAGCAAACGTCCTGACCAACAACGCGCTCGACCCGATCGCGAAGATCCCTGAGTTCAAGGCGTGTGCTGTGAAGGTCGAGAAGATTACGGAGGCCTGAACATGGCTGCAATTGGAGATATGTTCTACGCATGGGCAGCCGACGCCGCCTGTCAGGAGAAGGGCGAGTGTGGTGGAGCGGTTACCGCTCTGCTGACGCACGCTCTGGCGTCCGGCATGGTGGACGCTGTCCTTGCCGTCAAGAAGGGACAGGACATCTACGATGCCGTCCCCACGTTCATCACTGACCCCGCCGAGATCGCACAGACGGCAGGATCCCTCCACTGCGGGACGCTCCTGCTCTCGAAGCTGCTCAAGCAGTACCTCGACGGCGCCAAAGATATGCGGATCGCCGTCCCGGTGAAAGGCTGTGACACGATGGGCCTCTACGAGCTCGCGAAGCGCAACCAGGTCAACCTGGACAACGTCCTGATGGTCGGCCTCAACTGCGGCGGCTCCGTCAGCCCCGTGGCCGCCCGGAAGATGATCGCCGAGAAGTTCGGGGTCAACCCCGACGACGTCGTCAAGGAAGAGATCGACAAGGGCCAGTTCATCATCCAGACGAAGGATGGCCAGCACAAGGGCATCTCGATGGACGAGCTCGAGGAAGAAGGGTTCGGCCGCCGGGCCAACTGCCGCCGCTGCAAGATGAAGGTCCCGCGCCAGGCGGATCTCGCCTGCGGCAACTGGGGTGTCATCGGTGAGTCGGCCGGCAAGGCCACGTTCGTTGAGGTCTGCTCCGAGAAGGGTGCAAACCTGCTGGACGGTGCCGTGACGGCCGGAGTCCTCAAGACCGGTGCTGCGAACCCGAAGGGTATCGAGATCCGCGGCAAGGTCGAGAACGCGATGCTGAAGCTCGGCGACAAGTGGCGGGCGAAGGATTTCGCGGCGCTCGGCGAGGGCAAGGACCGTCTCAAGAAGATCATGGACGCGACGAGCCGGTGCATCAAGTGCTATCAGTGCATCGAGAACTGCCCGATCTGCTACTGCGTCGAGTGCAGCACGAAGAAATCCTACCTGGTCACGCCCGGTCAGGTCCCGCCGCCCTTCATGTTCCACCTGATCCGGTTCGCCCACATATCGGACTCGTGCATCAACTGCGGCCAGTGCGAAGAGCACTGCGCGATGGATATCCCGAACGCGCTCTTCATGCACGCCCTGCAGACCGACCTTCAGGATATGTTCGGCCACACCCCCGGTGTGGACATGGAACTCCCGGTGCTCGCGCTCGTCGAGGAACAGACAGAGCGCAAGCGTCTCTCCGACACCGGCAGCGACCAGATCTTCAACATCTTCGAGTAAACGGAAGATTTCTCCTTTTTTTAGATAGATTACGGCCTGGCAGATGCCGCCTTCTTCTCCGGTCAGCGACTATAGGGGCTCCCATCGTTCGAGGGCCACGCCTGCGGCAGGCTAATACTCATTGTCATTTAAGTCTATGAATTCCCTTTCACGCCCTTCGCATCCCTCATGGCCTGCCTTCTGTGTGGAAGCATACCGATGAAAAACAGACCCCGGATGAGGGATCACCCCGGGAACGGCCTTGTTCCCCGGGCATGCCCCTGCAAGTGGACCGTGGGGCTGACGGGGAGGGGGTCTCCCCCTCCCCTGTCTCCATCCCACAAGTAGACGTGTAACCCCCACCCCGCCCGGCCTCCGGCCTCCTCCCCCGCCCCAGGGGGCGGGGGCCGTCATGGCGATACCCGGTGGAAAGCCGTGCCCCGGATTGCAATCAATCGGGAACACCCGGATGGGATCTCAACAACGTTATTATCAGTTGTTTCGTAGGGCACTACCGAAAAAAAGAGAGATTTCTGCTCACGCCAATGCGTGAGAGAGTGCCGGAATGGCGCTCTGGTTTGCGAAGGTCTCCTCGTAGCCGTCCGGGAACCGAACCACCGTCAGGTCCGGGGAGAAGTCGGCCTCGACCAGCGGCGCAAACCAGTAACTGTCGAGCATCTCCTGTGCCCTGGTGAAGTCGAGTCCGGGTGTCGTGTAGACGCTCCCCTCATCGGTGCTCCTGACCTTTGCAAAGATCTGGACCAGGAATGAAGCGTTGTCGCTCTCTGCCGAGGTCACCGTTACGGGAACCTCCAACGTCTCCTCGAGCGCGGATTTCAGTTCCTGCTCCGGCTCGGCGATCTTGAAGAAGACGGCGATCCTCTCGATCCACGAGATGGTATACTCAAAGGTGATGTTTGCGCTCCCGTCCTCGTCCACGGTTATCAGAAGGTTGTCTGCGCTGAAAGCTCCGGCAGGGGCCACGATAAGCGTCAGGACCAGAAGGGAGGCGACCATAATTTCGCGTTTCATCTGTGTACCTCGAATAAGCATGCGCCGTTAGAATGGATAAATATTTGGAGGAGTACCAGGAGTTGCCCTCGTTCCTCTCAATGCACCCGCAGCCAGAGGTGCAGGTCGCGGTAAGCGGCCTCGGTGAGGCTGCTGTCGGGGATGTCGGTGGGGGGCGTCTCTTTGAAGAGGAGGAACTCGAGCCTGTTCGCGTCCGAATCCACGACCCTGAAGGAGTAGGGCTGCTCTACGGTCTGGTTATGCGGCACCGTGACGGAGAACCGGTCGAGCGGTGTCGCCGAGACGATCGTCGACTGGTTTGTCGCGTTATTGAACCTGCTCTCGACGGCATACGTCTCCACCGTGTAGGTGATCTCCCGGTACTCGTGGTTCCCGATCCCGATGATGACCGTCTGCGGTGTTCCGGCCATGAACTCGGTCGGGTAATCGGCTGCCTTCCCCTTCGGCCCGAGGATGTAGAACTCGGTGTATTTCTCGCCGTCTCTTGGGGTCACCACGATAAAGACCGTCGTTGCGATGGCCACGAGGACGGCAGCAACGAGGACGATGTTTAAGACCCGGAACGCGGAATTACCGGAGGACTCCTCCCGTATCGCGGCGAGGCAGGTGCCGGCCGGGACCCGGAGGCGACTCTCTTTAAGCAGGCGGCGGCGTCGGAACCGGGCGATAAGACCAATGACGAGACTGAATCCCACGAGCGTGACGGCGATAGGGTCGAGCCGGATCCCCCAGGGCGTGTAGTTCAGCGCGAGGCCGATGAGGGGGACGACGGCGATGGAGAGGCCAAACGAGAGGGCGAGAACGATTCCCGGGTAAATGCTCACGAAATCCAGCGGGATGGTGCGGGGGTTGAAAGAACCGGTGAGAGGGCCTGCGGTGGTTTCAGACGTCATTCTGGTACCCCCATAAAAAGCCATGCTATAAATAAGTTCTCTGAGAGCCTCCGGGGGGCCTGTAGCAGCACCCCGCGGGAGATACCAGCATCTTTTAATCGGAGTGCGATCAACTCGCAAATATTATGCCCCGGGAAGAGAGGAGCGATCGGGCTTTTACGGGACTTGAGGCGGCCATCATCTTCATTGCCTTCGTTGTCGTTGCATCGGTCTTCGCGTTCGTTGTACTCGGGACAGGCATGACGACATCGCAGAAGAGTCAGGAGGTGATGCATGCCGCTCTCGGCGAAGCCGGGTCCGGCCTCCGCCCGGGGTACGCGGTCATCGCCAAACTGGATGCCACGGGCCTGCTCGACTTTGTTGAGTTCGACCTTGAGACCGCGACCGATCTCGCTGCAGTCGATATGGGGAGCATGACCTACACCATCGTCACAAAAGAGAGCCTTGTCACGTTCCCCGCCAGCGACCCTCACGTAACCGAGACCTGGCGGTACCAAAAAGATCCTGGAGACCTCCTGGAAGCGGGGGAGGTCGTCACGGTGAAACTGAATGTGGGAAGCGTGGGCATCAGGCGGGGGGATACGTTCACCCTCGATATGACTGCCGCTGAAGGGGCGACCGCTTCACTGACCAGAACAATTCCTGCCGGCATCGGGAAAAATGTCTACGTCGAGCTCCTCTGACGCGACGGGCCCCCACCGGGGCCTGCCGGAGACCGGATTCACCGGGCTTGAAGCGGCGATTGTACTCATTGCATTCGTCATCGTTGCAGCCGTCTTTGCCTATGTCGTCCTGACGACGGGTATTCTCTTCTCCGGGGAGAGCCAGTCAACCATTCACCAGGGTATCCGGGAGGCGGGGTCGAGCGTCACCGTGACCGGTATGGTCTACGGCGTCAGCAACACGCCTGGATATATCGATTCCGTCATCGTCCCGGTCGGGCTCACCGCCGGCAGCGAGCCGATCGATTTCGCCACGGTATCTGTGCGGTTTGTCGGTTCTACGCACCGGGAGATCGTCGCTCAGAGCGTGCCTCTGGTCGACGTCTCTCCTGGATACGGATTCTGGAGCATCCAGGAGCGGTTGAACAGCGACGCCGACCTTCTTATCGAGGCCGGGGAGCAGTATATGCTGAATATTACACCGGCGATCAGAACCGACTGCATGCCGTACAGGTCGTTTACCGTCGAGATCAAACCGGCAGGGAGGGCCGCGCTCCGGGTGGAGAGGACCGTCCCGGGCAGCATCGATACCATCACCCTTCTCAAGTGACGGCCCTATCCGGCGTCCAGGAGGTCGCGGTGCCTGATCGCCCCGATGATCCCGACAGCACCCACCGCCGCGAGCAGCAGGTAATCTTCCGGCCCTGCGCCGGCCATCAGGATACTCTCCGGGATGCCGGCCGCCCAGGCGTAGAGGGAGGCGGCGACGAGGAGTCCAAGGAGCGGGACGGAGACGCGGGCGAGTGTACGGGTAACCCCGGGGAGGTCGGGGCCGAAGCCCCGGCAGGCGGCGAGGACGATGCCGGCCGATGCCACGAGGAATATCCACTCCGAGAGCGAAGAGATCTCCGCCAGGATAGCGCCGCCGAAGTAGTCGTCGAACTCGTACGGCCTGTACGGGCCGAGCAGCGGGAAGTACCAGGTGACGGGTATCGCCCACATCGCGTCGAGGACCTGGTGGGAGAGCACGCCCGCTGCGACGGCGAGGAGGGCGAACGACCCCCGCTGCCTCTCGAGGGCGATGCCTGCGAAGGCGAGGAGCGTGAGGAAGAGCAGCCCGTGCCCGAATATCCGCCCGGAGTTGAGCGACTCCGCAAGAAGGAGGTGGCCTACCGGCTTATCGAGCAGGTCGGGGAGGACGGCCCCGAGAGCGGAGAAGCCGATGAGCCGCCGGTCGCCCAGGCGGTCGGCGATCGCGAGGCCCAGGATGAGGCCGAGGAAGAGGTGGCAGGCGATGAACATTCTTCATATTGATCGTTGCCGGCCGGCATATAACCCTGTTCTCGGGGGCCTGCGCAAATGCTATGGCTGGAGAGAGCCGATAGTTCTCCATCTCATGGCAACGCTTGACAGAGAGGAGATCCTCATCATTTTTACGTCCTTCCTCATCGGCAGCGCGGCGGGGTGGTGGAGCCGCATGCACTGGGGCAACGACCTCGCTAGCGTCGCATCAACGCTCATCGGGACCGTCGCCGGCTACTGCATCATCGTAGCCGCTCTCCGGGCCGCGGGTCACCCGGTCGAGTAGTCGCGGTTGACGTCGCCAGACTCACACTGCGGCCGGTGAATCAGGGGGCAGCAGGCTGACCGGAGCGGTGTGTGCGGTCGGCATCAGGTATCCGGAAGGCATCGGCTCCCCGGCACTCCCGCACCCGTCCGCCTTCGATCGAGAGGACGCGGTCGGCGAGGGCCAGGAGCGATGGGCGGTGAGAGACGAGGATGGTCGTCCGGTCCCGGACGAGGGTTTTGAGTGTCTGCCGGATCTGGTCCTCGGTCTGCAGGTCCAGTGCGGATGTGGGCTCGTCGAGGATAAGGATGGGTGCGTCCTTCAGGAACGCCCGGGCGATGGCGACCCGCTGCCGCTGGCCGACGGAGAGCTGGGTCCCCCGCTCCCCGACGATCGTCTGGTAGCCGTCTGGAAATCCCACGATGTCGTCGTGGATCTGCGCCTTCCGCGCGGCTCCTATGACATCCTCGAAGGTTGCCTCAGGCCTGCTGTAGCGGATGTTCTCCTCGATGGTGGTGTGGAAGAGGAAGAGGTCCTGTGAGACGAGCGAGATCTGCCGCCGCAGCCACCGGGGGTCGAGCGATAAAAGGTCGCGCTTATCGAGGGTGATCGTGCCTTCCTGCGGCGCGAACGCCCGGAGGATCAGGTTGACGAGCGTCGTCTTCCCCACACCGGTCCGCCCGACGACGGCGACCACCTCACCGGGATGGGCGACGAAGTTTGCGTCCGAAAGGACCGGTTCGGACCCGGTGTAGCCGAACCGGACGCCGGCAAACTCGATTTGGCCCTGGACCGTGGCGGGCACAATCCCGCCGGCGCCCGCTTCACCGTCCATCCCGAAGAGGTCGCGCAGGCGGGCGGCGGACGTGAGTGCGGGCTGCATGACGACGGGGAAGGCGAAGAACGTGTTGACGGTGGGAGCGAACGTCACGATGTAGACCGCGAACGCGACGAAGTCCCCCACGGTCATGGCACCGGCGAGCACCTCGTTCCCGCCGAACCAGAAGACGGCGATGATCATGAGCGACATCGTGCCGATCCTGAAATACTCCGAGAATGCGGAGAGCATCGTGTTTTTGATCCGGGCATTGACCATGTTCCGGAGCGTCCCGGAGACCTTGCGCACCTCCCGGTCCTCTGCGGCGTGCGACTTTACGGTGTCGATGCCGGCGATCACCTCCTGGAGGTCCCGCGAGACGTAGGCCTGCCGCTCGCGCTCCCGGTGGGTGGCGGCACGGATCCGCCGGATGAAGACGGCGTTGACCAGCAGGTAGAGGGGGATGAAGGCGACGACGACGAGCGTCAGTCTGAGGTTTAAAATGCAGAGGATGGCGAAGGTGAAGGTGACGTAGAGGGCGTTTGCGACGATCTGGGGGAGGTACTGGGAGACGGTATACTGCAGGATCTGGATGTCGTCGGAGAGGCGGGACATGATGTAGCCGGTCTGCTGCGACTTGAAGTACGAGAGCGGGAAGCTCAAGACATGCTCGATGAGGGTGGTCTGGAGGTTGAAGGCGTAGCCTTCCCGGAACCGGGCGGTCCAGTAGTTCCGGACCAGGTCTGTAGCGCCGGTGAGGAACCCGAGCACCAGGAGGGCGACGATGAGGGGGTTGAGCGATGAGAGGAGTCCGCCGGCCCCTGCGAGGAGGGCGTCGGGGGCGGGGGCTTCCCCGAGCAGGATGTTGTCGATGAAGACCTTGATGCTGAGCGGGAGGACGGTCTTTGCGGCGGAGACAAGAGCCGTCGCTGCGAACGCCAGCACGCCGACTCTCCAGATCGGCCGGGCGAACCGGAGGAAGAAGGCGAGGTCGGAGAACCGGAGGTCTTTGCCGGACTTCACCGGCTGCCGCATGAGATCCCGGGTGAAGGCGACGGTGCGCCGGCAGTGGTCTGTGATTCCCATAATATACAGGTCCGGTTGAGGAGCAGTCCGGGGCCGGGAGGGTCGCTCTCCGGCCGCGGCTCTGTTGCAGTTCCATACCTCCCCTGGTGTATAATACCTCTGCTCCTGCGACAGGGACAAACCAGAATGGTTAACGCATGGCGGGGCGAGATCCCCCCATGGTATCGCGTACCGTCGGCGAACGCCTCTTTGGGGCGGTCGTGGGAGCGCTGGCGATCGGTGCGGTCTTGCTTCTCGGTCTGCTGGGGACCCTCCCGGGTCCGGTCATGACGGTAGCGTTCCTATTCGGCGGGGGCCTCGTCGCCGGGCTCCTCACCCCGGGCTCGGTGAAGGACGGGGCCATCACCGGGGCCGTGTGCGGGGTGCTCGCGGCCCTGTTTATTGCCTCCGCAACAACCCTCATGAGCCTGGTGAACAGCGAGCCGCAGTATCCTCCGTTCTGGATGACGTTAGGCTTCTACGCTCTGATCCTCACGGCACTCCTCCTCCCCTACAACGCCGTCGGCGGGGCGGCGGGGACGGCGGTGCGAAACGGTATCAGGAGGGGCACTGCCGGTGCCGCTGAGCGAACACGATGGCTCGGGATCGGCACCGGCACGGCCGTCATCGCCGGGTCGGCTCTCATCGTTGCCTTTCTCGGCCCGCTGCTCCTGGCCGCCCCGCTCGTCGGTGGGTTCATCGCAGGCTATTCCACGAAGGGAGGGGCACGAAACGGCCTTGAGGCCGGGCTTGTCGCGGCACTCTTCGGAACCGGCCTTTTTCTGCTCCCATTCCTCTGGACCGCGTCGCACGACACGGGGTTCGTCGCCGGGCTCGCGGGGATGGCCGGGATCGCCCTGGGGTATCTCTATATTCTTCTCGGGACCGCCGCCGGGGTTGCCGGGGCGGTTGTGCGGAAGAGTTTCACATGAAAATCGGTTTGAAGGTGGAAATGGAAGCCGGGTTACCGATTTTCATCGGTCGAGCCTGTGGACGGCACGGCCGCATAAGCGTTTTGGGACAACCTAAAGACCTCATATGATTGTGGGATGACCTCCTACAGTAGTGACGGATCTTCATGGAGTGAGGTAGATTCCGGATCTGATTCTGGAGTCTGGATCAGTTTCGTGGAGACGCTCAAAGTAAAATGGTTCCCTTCAGAAGGTTATTACAAAGTGGCATCCACCCATTCCGGCACATACCCAGCCGGAGCAACTCCACAGACCTACTTCCGAACACTAGTACTCGTTGTCATTTAACTCTATGAATTTCCTTTCCCGCCCTTCGCATCTCTCACGGCCTGCCTTCTGTGTGGGACCATATCCCGATCTGCACCCTGGATTGCTTCACGCGAAACTACGAAATTTCAGTTCTGTTGAATAGGGCATGAATAGGGAAGCATCGACCCGGGACGAGGAATCGCCCCGGGCATGCCCCTGCAAGTGGACCGTGGGGATATCACCTC
>DASQ01000017.1 GCA_002503885.1 Methanoculleus marisnigri
GGAGGAACCCGGTCGCTCGGGTTCACCCGGGGAACGCTGGTCCGGCACGTCAAGTATGGGCTGACGTACATCGGAGGAACGTTGAAAGGAAAGATGTCATTGCATAACGCGGTCACCGGGAAGCGGGTGACGCAGAGCGCAAAGGGAGAAGATTGTACCCTCCGAACCCGTATTGCCTGGAGAACACAACCGTATGCCGGGACAGGCAGACGGCATTCCTCCCCCGGTTTAAACCGGGGGTCTCCTGCCTGATTATTATGAAGCAGGAAAGAGTCAGGGAGTCTATGAAACAGAGCCAGATACCCGTGAGTATCTTCGACCATCTCCAGCAACCGGCACTCGTTCTCGACTGCGAAGGAAGGGTGGTCGTCTGGAACGAAAGCATGGAACGGTATACCGGCATTTCGGCAGAAGAGATCATAGGGAAAGGTGGTCACGTCCATGGAAAAGCGTTGTTCGGCGAGACGTGCCCCACACTCGCGAACTACATTCTGACTCACGGCGACGCCGGGAGCGACCGTTACCGCGTGCTTCCTCATGAAGGGGAAGAGTTGCTCGCCGAGTCGCGCATTCCCACGGCATCCGGGAGAGAGGTCGTCTGTATGGCTGCCCCCCTCTACGACACCACCGGCAGGCAGATCGGTGCGGTTGAGACCATCCGGGATGCTCCGGAAGAGAGAACGGTCGAAGAGGCTCGTGCGGCACCGGAGGAGCAGGTGCAGATCCTGGCGAGTTCTCTCCCCGATATGATCTTCACGCTCAACCAGGACGGCATCTTCACCCAGTTCTACTGGACCGGTGCCCGGAGCCTGGGCGTAGACCCCGAAGGGGTCGTAGGGAAGACACCCCATGCCCTGTTTCCTGCGGAGGAGGCAGACTTTCTGGTCGGGGCTGCGCACCGGGTCATCGGAGCGGGAGAGGTGGTAGCGGAGACCCGGTCGTTTTTGTGGCGCAACGACCAGCGGTCGTTTCAGGTCACCATTCACCCCCTGCACAACCCCGCCGGGAAGATCGTGGCCGCCACCGGGATCAGCCGCGATATCACCCGCGACCTCCTCTGTGAACGGACCAGCCAGCTCTCCAGCCTCTACCTCGACCTGCTCGGCACCGACATCTACAACACCAGCATGGTTGCGGCAACGATCATCGAGATGCTCCGGGAACGGCTCTCCGGTGAGGAGGCGGAGCTCGCTCAACGGGTCAAGAACACGGTCGAGCAGGGGATCAACGTCATCAAGAATGTTGAACTTTTAAATACCCTCAACAAACACCGTGTCCGTCTCGGACCGGTCGACCTGGACGGTATCATTCGCGGCCAGATACAGCGGTACGCAGGCATCGATATCAGGTACGAGCCGGAAAGCCACATGGTCTGGGCAAACCCCCTCCTCGAACACATCGTATCCAACCTGATCAGCAACAGCATCAAGTTCGGCGGCATGAAGGTCCGGATCGAGATATCCGTCATGGAGACCGGAGAGATCGTGACGCTCTCCGTCGCCGATACCGGCATCGGCATACCGGATCACTTAAAACCCAACATCTTCGACCGTTTCAGCCACGAGGGCAGCAAAACCGCATCCGGGAGCAGGGGTCTTGGGCTTCATATCGTCAAGACCCTCGTAAACCAGTACGGCGGACGCGTCTGGGCGGCGGACCGGGTACCCGGCAAACCGGAGGAGGGGGCGACAATAAAGGTGATCCTGCAAAAGTGCTAGGTTTCTCTCCCGGGAAGGGTACTCAGATATATATTCTTCCAGCGACTATATCATACCGCATCATTCCCATTGGGGACCTCTCTAATGATACGAACCATATGCTTTAAAGAGCGACGATATATCGAAGAGTTGAGAATTCTCACCCGGGCGACCGCGCTCGACTGCATCATCGACGAGCGCTTCGATCGCATAGTATACCTCATAAAAGAAGGAGATATGGGCCTTGCTATCGGCCGGAATGGAAGCAATATCCGGAAGATGCAGCGGGTTCTCGGCAAACGTATCGAAATGGTCGAATATTCTCCCGAGATCGAGAAATTTACGAGAAATGTGTTTAAACCGGCCGAGGTCTTCGGTGCCAGAAAAGGAAACGACGGGAGGCTCATGGTATACATCAATAAAAACGATCTCGGCATCGCCATAGGCAAAGGCGGGTGCACCATCGAGAAGGCGCGGCTTCTCCTCTCCCGGTACTTCGATACCGACCTCGGTGAGGTGCTTGCGGGGGAGGAGACTCATGCGTGACTGGAACGTCCTCGACGAACTCTGGCAGGTCATCCAGAACCGGGCAGAGCACCCATCGGCCGAAAGTTATGTCAGCTCCGTCCTGACGCACAAAAAAGGGATCGACAAATCCCTCGAAAAGGTCGGTGAGGAGGCGGTCGAGTTCATCCTGGCCGCCAAGAATCAGGTCCCCGAGAGGACGGTCTCCGAAGCGGCCGACCTCCTCTTCCACTTCCTGGTGGCGCTTGAAGCATCAGGCACCGATGTGGCGGACGTGCTCGACGAACTCGCCGCACGCCGGAAGTAACGGCCTGCCCCATTTTAGAATTTTCCGGGGCCGTCCCGCCCCGGTAAGAGGTCCGTCCCATAAGGGCCGCTCAAAGGTACTCTTTGAGGTCCACCATCCTCGGGAGATCATCCTTCTTTACGGCTGCGGACTCAACGACCGTATCTTCGATCATAATGGGAGCACGGTAGCGCAGAGCGATGGCTATCCCGTCGCTTGGGCGGCAGTCCATGGTCTCGGTGCGCGACCCCTGCCTGAGAAGCAGTTTGGCGTAGAAGACCCCCTCCTCCAGAGAATCGATGTGCAGAGCATCGAGAGTGATCTCAAAGTTCCGGAACAACTCAACGATGAGGTCGTGGGTGATAGGCCGGGGAAGCATCTCGCTGTTCAATGCGTTGCTGATCGAGATCGCTTCCCAGAGCCCGACATAGATGGGTATGGTGCTGTCACCCCCGGCATCCAGGACGACAGTCGGCGCCGCTCCCATCTCGCTCACCGACATGAACACGCCCTGCACCCGGCAACTTTGAGCAGTCATGTGATCACCTGACATCAGCCTTATCGTGTTTAAATCTTGGGGTCAATCACCGCTGCTTTTTGGCGCGGGCGAGAAACTCGCGCCGCACAATGACGAGACCCGAGAGCAGGCCAAGGAGGATGTTGAGATAGTAGAGGATCAGCCGCCAGAGGATGACGAAGACGCCCACGATCGACGACGGGACGAAGAGGCTGTAGAGCGACGTGGCGCCGAGCTCCGCAACCCCCGAGCCGCCGGGCGTGAGCGGGATCATCATGATGATTGCAATGACGAGCTGGACGACGAACGACTCGATGAGGAACGGCGGCTGCCCGAGACCCATAAGGATCAGCGATGCGATGGTGAACTCGGAGAACCAGAAGAGCAGCGTGAAGAACATCCCCCATACGAGACCGCTTTTGCCGTGGTTCACGAACTTGACGAGACCTTTGTTGAAGTTGTCCACTTCCCGGTCGATCGTTTCAAGCAGACTCTCCAGGCGTTTTAAGTGCCAGCGCCGGTCGACCCATCGCGACATCCATTTGAGGGCCCGTTTGAGATGGTCCGGATTCTTCACCGAGTAGATGAAGACCAGCACGAAGAGGGTGACGGAGATCCAGGCGGCGTACATCATGATGCTCACGCCGCTGAACCCCGAGGTGAGACTGCTCCAGTAACTGCCGAGGAAGAGCATGGCGAAGGCTCCGAGACCCCCGAGAACGATACCGTCGAGGATCCGCTCCATAATGACGACGGCGGTGGCGTCGCCGACCGGAACGCCCGCCCGGTAGAGCTCATGAACCCGGACCGGCTCGCCGCCCGCCTGTGACGGGGTGACCGCCGCAACGAGCATGTTCGCCAGCACCAGGTTCAGGCAGTGCCTGAAATGTACCCGATACCCGAGCGACGCCGACATCTTCTGGATGCGGAGCGCCCAGAACCCGAGCGAGACGATGTGGAGGAAGACGGCAAGGACCAGGTAAAACGGGTTTATACGGCTGAGATACTCGATCGTCGTCTCATCGACGGTGAAGTACAGAACGCCCGCCATGACAAGAGTGCTGAAACTGATCGAGACGAGCAGCCACTTCCATTGAGACCTCTTCATTCTCTACGCCCCCGGGTGTGGAGACCTGATCCCTCACCCCGATCTGCAGATCGTTTGCTGATTTTCGGGCAGCCTCAAGGCGGAAATACCCGAAATTTGACTAATAAGGTATCGTGCAGCTACTATTTAACGATGGTTTTTCCATAGTCAACAGAGGAATTTGAGGATTTTAACTTGAGGAACGCGCCCGGTCTGAACCTCTCTATCGGTCACTCTACAGGTTGAATCCCAGAGGGTGCTAAAAGTGACATCTCGAGGATCCGCGCACAGGCCGGGGATCTGTCGTCCCTAAAAGGGAGGCGAGTTAAGCCTTCGCCCGCGGGCGAGATTCTGCACCAGGAAGGTTCCCCGACATGAACGGTGTCAACTACCCCCGGTTAAAACCGGGGGCTTGCAGCGGGGGCCCTTGTGGGGCACAGGGCTGCAATTTAATCGGTGCGAAGGTTGACGGTTCAAAAGACGTCCTTATTCGCACGGGCCGGTTGACGCGGCCCCTACCGATTATCCGTGGAACCACGGAATCACCGGCTACCTTTCGTAAATGGTTCAGAGCGCCGTTGACATCGGCGTTGATCAGGGTGCCCAGAGCACTCCGGTACAGTCCTCGCTTGATCCGCCGCTTCCTCCCATAGGGCGGTTTTCGGATCGGGTCGAGCGCGAGAGCGTCCACCTGCGAGGTGTATGCCTCGGAGTGCGAGTCATCGAACCGGATACCATACCCCTCGCACTTGCTCTTCAGCTTCTGCCGGAACTTGTGGAAGGG
>DASQ01000078.1 GCA_002503885.1 Methanoculleus marisnigri
ATTGAGCGTAGGTGCTGCACTCTTTGTAGGGGAAGTCCTTCTTCCGGGTAAACGGGAGGTAGGATCCGACCAGGATGTCAACCCCCGAGGTAAGATCCGGCCGGAGGCCCAGAAGGATCTGGCGGTTCTCCTGATGCGTGGCATAATGCTGCCGGACGTTGTACAGTCCTACATTGTACATGCTTTTTGCATGGTACGCGAGCGTGTCGAGGATCCAGAACGTCTTCTGGGGAAGGCGCAGATAGTTGCTGACGACTCGCAGTGCCATTACCTCTTATCTTGGGGGCTCATCTGTCTATAAGATAACTCCCGCGGGGCGAACGTGTACGGGGCTTGATGCGGGCAATTCCTCCCCCGGTTGAAACCGGGGGCCTCCTTGCCCGTCGTATGTGAAGCGGATCGAGACGTATTCGGGGTCTCCGGGAAGGATTTTTTCCCCAAGCAGGCGACCCCGTAAACTCCGGATTCCCGCCCGTCGTTGCTGCACCTCCGGCATTTGAATCCTGAAGTTCCGCCCATCGTTGCTTAACAGTCATATACCGGGAGGCCCAAGGTACGCGTATGGAGTCGGAAGAGGTGGATTCGGTCGCGCAGGAGATCATGGTCACCCTGGATAATCTCTTTCTCGCGGAGAAACGCGCAAGGCTCCAGGTGTCTGCTCTTGAGCAGCGACAGTATCCCCTGGCCGCGACGTTTGAGATGGTCCGGGATATGGAGGCCGACAGCGCCATCGAGGAGGCCCTTGCCAGGTTTGGCTTCGAGTCCCATACCATCGACGACGATGCCGAACTCTGGATCTCGGATGAGCACGGGCTGATGGTCTTCCTCTCCTTCACCGCCCCGGATGGGCGGTACTACAACTACAGGATCGTGGCGTTCGATGTCGTCGCCGAAGAAGAGGAGGAGTACGCGTGAACCCGACATGCGACGGCGCACCCAACACCTGCAACGCGGTGAGATATCGCACCAGGTCTATATACCGTAAACGACATCTGATCTGCAGCAGAACCTGGAGGGATGGAGATGGAACGTTCGGTGAAACGTCTGATGGAAGACAGGGAGAAACGACGTGAGGAGAATCTCGGAAAATACATCGAGCAGCTCTCCCACGAGAACATCTCCTACCGGTTAAGGGCGGCCGAGGCGCTGGGGGCATGCGCCGATATGCGGGCGGTCGAGCCCCTGATCGCCGCCCTGCACGACCGGGAGAACGAAGTCCGCTGGGTTGCGACGCAGGCGCTCGGAAAACTCCGCGATGCACGGGCCGTCGAGCCGCTGCTGCCCCTCCTCACCGACCCCGACCGGTGGGCGCGTCGCGGTGCCGCCTGGTCGCTCGGCGAGATCGGCGACCCTCGCGCGGTCGACCCGCTCCTCCCCCTTCTTGCAGACAAAAAGATGGATGTCAGGATCGCCGCCGCCGATGCGCTCGGCAAACTGCACGACCCACGGGTGGCCGGCGCTCTCTCCGCCGCGCTCGAGGGCGAGGAGGAACCGGAGGTCAGGACGGCGATCCGCCGTGCCCTCCGCGAGATCACCGGCGAGGCGGAACTTTGACCGGCGCAAGCGGAGACCCGGAGAGGCTCTTTCGCTACTACCCGGAGGATTTCGGGGCGCTCCCGGTGAGAGTCGTCCACATGGACCTCACCTTCGACGTCTACGACGGCCACACCCGGGTCGTCTCCGCCCTCACCGCGGAGACCCTTGATGCGCCGCTCGCGTCCCTCCCCCTGAACGCCCGGGACCTCGATATTCTCCGCGTCGCTTCCGACGGATACGCCGTCGCCTATACCTACGACCGGGCCGCCGCGGCCCTCACCGTCGCCTTCGACCCCCCCGTCCCGCCCCGGACCCGGTTCACCCTCGATACCGAGACGATCTGCCGGCCGAGCAGCCACGTCCTCGAAGGCCTCTACTACGACGGGTCCTGCCCCACCGGGCAGCCCACCCAGATCACCCAGTGCCAGCAGTGGGGGTTCCAGCGGCTGGTCCCCTGCCTCGACGACATGACCGCGAAATGCACCTACACGACGGCAATCGTCGCGGACGACGGGTATACGAACCTCATATCGAACGGCGATCCCGCCGGGCCGCGGTTCTATCTGGGGCCCGGCCGCTCCGTCCAGAAGTACGAGAACACCACGACCCCGATGGCTCCCTACCTCTTCTTCCTCGGGATGGGGTGCTATGACACCCACCGGCGGGAGTTCGAATACCCCGACGGCCGGACGTTTTCCCTCGAACTCCTCGCGAAACCCGGCTCTGATGCGGCGGCGGCGGAGCGGGCGATCGAGGTCCTCGCGGACGCGGTGATGTGGGTCCACCTCTTCACCGGCCCCGCGCAGTACCGCGACCACGAGACCCGGGAGGAGGTGTGGCGCCAGGTCCGGGTGCGCGACGAGGCGAAGCGCGCCGGGGACCGGGCAGCCCTCGAAGATTCCAGAAAGGTGCTTGCCGGGCTTGTTGCGCCCATCCAGACCGGTTACGCCTACACGGGAGCGGTCTACCGGGAGATCGCCATGCAGAACTCCGACTTCGGCGGGATGGAGAACGTCGGGAACACAACCCTTGCCGCAAACAGGATCATGCCCTACCCGGAAGCGACCGACCCCGCCTTCGAGTACATGGTCAGGGTGAAGGTCCACGAGTACTACCACAACGAGAACGGCTCCGAGGTGACGGGGAGGAGCCCGTTCGAGCTCTGGCTGAACGAAGCGGTGACGGTCCATATCGAGAACCGGCACCACGCCTTCTTCTTCGGCGAGGCATACTCCCGCCTCCAGACCGTGCTCGACCTCCTCGACCCCGAGGCCGGGACGCTCGCCCTTGACCGGGGTGCGGGCTCGATGCCGATCGAGCCGGACGGGTTCAATGACCCCAACGACCTCATCACGGGCGTCACCTACGTGAAAGCCCCCGAGTTCGTCAGGATGATCGAGACGCTGATGGGGAAGGAGACGTTTGCGGAAGCGCTCGGCCGCTACCATGACCGGTTCCGGCACGCCAACGCCTCCCGGGACGACTGGCTGCGCTGCATGGAGGAGGCCTCGGGACAGGACTTCTCGGGGATGGCAGCGACCTGGCTGAAGGAGAAGGAGTACCCGGTCCTCACCGTGACCCCCACATACGACCCGGCTTCCCGGCGGTTCACCCTCGCCTACCGCCAGAGCCGCTCACCTGAAGGCCGCATATGGGAGTTCCCGTTCCGGTTCGCACTCGTCGACGCCGGAGGCCGGGACCTTGCGGACAGAATCGTCCGTATCGCGGACGAGACGGGGGAGATCAGCCTCGACGGCGTCGATCGGCCCGCGTTCCTCTCGCTCAACCGCGGCTACTCCTTCTACGGGAAGGTGGCATACCAGCCGCCGGAGGACGAACTCTACCTCCAGGTGCAGAGCGACACCGATATCGTCGGCCGCTTCACCGCGTTTGCGGCGCTCGCCGACCGGGAGATGCTCCGGCTCCTCGAGGACACGGCCGCAACGGTCTCCGGCCGGTTCGCCGACCTCTGCATGGATCATCTCGCCGACGACCGCCTCATGGAGGAGGCCGGCGGGCAGTTCCTGACGATCTTCCCGTCGGTAGACGACGAGCGGTTTGCCCACCACTACCGGGCGCTTCACGATGCCCAAAAAAAGATCCTCGCTGCCGTCGCCGCCCGGCATCCGGATGCCCTCCTTCGCGTCTACCGGCGGGCGGCGGCGAACGCTCCGGGCGGGTCGGGTTACCTGGAGGAAGAGGCCCGGGCGATCCGGCGGCGGCAGAGGAAGAACACCTGCCTCGCGATCCTCGCCACCCTCGACACCCCCGATGTCCACCGGCTGCTTCTTCGCCAGTTCCAGGAGGCGACGGCCGCAACCGACCGCCTCACCGCGTTTTCGCTGCTCCTCGAGAGCAGTGCCCCGGAGCGCCGGGAGATCCTTGCGGCGTTCTCTCTCTCCTCGGCGAAAAGTCCGGTGGCGTGGGAGTCCTTCCTCGCCACGGTCGCCGGGAGCGACTGCGACGACCTTGTCGCGATCCTCCGCGAAATCGAGTCCTCGCCCGCCTTTGCAGTCGAGCAGGCCGACCAGCAGCGGGCGCTCTACGGGAGGTTCGCGCTGAACAGAAAGTGGTCGCTTGAGACCGGAGAGGGGCGGGCCTACCTCGCGGAGGCGCTCCGGCGGCTCGCCCCGGTCAACGAGTACAGCACCGTCCGGGCCCTGGATGCGTTCGCGTTCATTGATGGCATGGAGCCCCGCCACCGGGTGCCGGCCGTCGCGGTGCTTGCCGACCTCCTCTCCTCCCTCAGTCCGGGTGCATACCCGGCTGTCTACAACAACGCCCGCCGCTTCCTCATCGGTGCCCCGGAGGCCGTCCGCGCCTATGAGGAGGAGCAAGGGGAGATCCCGGCCCTCCGGGGACTCACCCCCTGATTCACCCGTACTCCCGGTGCAGCCCGACACCCGTCTCGCGAACGTCCGCCACCTTTGCGAGCGCAATCTTTGCCGCAAGGTCGGTGCAGTGGCAGGGGTGAAGGGCGGCCGGCTGCACCTCCGCGAAGTAGTCGAGGATACCCTGCATCTGCTCCGGCGGTGCGTCGAGGAGATGGAACCCGCCGATGACGTCGGCGACCCGGTCTTCTTCGCAGATCTCTTTTGCCTGCTCGATCGTCGAGCAGATACCTGCGTGGGAGCACCCGGTTATGACGACAAGACCTTCCGCGGTCTTGCAGGCGAGCGCCGTGTCGTCGGCGACGGTGTCTTCCCGGATACCGTCGGGGGTGTAGATGTAGCCGCACGAAGGTGCCCGCTCGAACGCGAACCGCCGCTCGATCTCGCCGAGGAAGACCAGGTTCTCGGTCAGCCAGAGGGGGGCCGCGGTGAGGAGGACCTTCCCGTGCCTGAAGAGTTCCTCGACCGACAGGTGGCACCCGATCTCCCCGACGCCGTCGCAGCTCCGGGTGAGGAATGCGTCGGGATGGGCGATGAACGTGGGCTCGACCCGCTCGCGGCCTTCGAAGATCGCCTCGGTATGGAGCCGGACGAGGGCGTCGAGACCCCAGGTGTGGTCGAGGTGACCGTGGGAGATAACAATCTCTTCGACGCGGAGGAGGTCGATCCCCATCTTTTGGGCGTTGGCGACGAGGATGCCCGAGTAGCCGGCATCGAAGAGGACGCGGGTCCCGGCATCCTCGAGGTAGATCGAGAGCCCGGGTTCCGCGAGGAAGTAACGGTCGGTGAGGGTGGCGTTATCCACGAGAACCGTCAGCCTCATCGCCAGCGCCTCCCGGGGGGGAGACAGGGCCGGGAAACGGCCGGCACAATGGCGGCGGAGACCTCACCCCGGCAGAGGATCGGGGCCGTGAACGGATCCATGCAGATACTGGGAACGTCCGGGTTAAGAAAGTTTCCCGGCGGTAAACCGCTCCGCCCGCTCCTTGAGCAGGAATCCGGGGCGGGGTCGTCCGGAGGAACTCAGCCTGAACAAACCGGGAGTCGCATCGCCTGCGGAGACGACAGTGGACCGGCGGTTCGTAGAAGAGGCGACCGCCCGGGAGGGGCACGGGTGATGGCGCCATTCGGGAAAGATGTCCCGCGGGGTAAGGACAATGACTCCCCGGCATACCAACCGGGTTCTCCTTACCCATACCCGATGATTTTACCCCAGGCATTGCTGATCTTCTTTAGGGCTAGTTTCAGGTCTTCGGAGAATACAGATCGCTGAAGAGCAATGGTACGCGGATACGGGTAGTTCAGGAGACCTTCCGCACGCCCGGTGACGTAGTAATGATAATATCCACTGAGGTAGAGTTCCGCATACCCGAGGGTACCCTTCATCCGGCGCGCAGAGGTGAGAACTGCGATGCGGTGATCATAGATGCATTCGGCATGAGCATCGAAGATGCGCAGAGAGAGATCATAATCCTCCAGGATTGATATATCCCGGTGACCGCCCGCCCTGATATACACATCCGTTTTTACTGCGAAATTGGACCCTATAAGCCAGTAGAAACCAAACGGATGAAGCAGAAGATAATATTGCCGCCATCCCCGTATGATGCACGAACAGAGAGTCCGGTTATAAAATCTGACCGGCCCCGTGCAGACGTCATAGCCGCCGGTCGTGAGTACTTCCTGTATCGTCTCCAGCCAGGCAGGGGGGTGGCGCGTATCTGCGTCCGTGAACACAAGGATCTCCCCGTTCGCTGCTTCGGCCCCATCCCCTCGGGCACCGCCGATCCCGGTTCGCTTCTGGGAAATAACCCGATCGGCAACGGTTGCAGCGTACTCACAGGTGCGATCAGATGATCCTCCGTCGACAACGATGATCTCGTAGGTCTCCCGCGGGATGCTCTGGGCTGCAAGCGATCCCAGACAGTCGAGAATGGTCGCCTCTTCATTGAGTGCGGGAATGATTACCGATATCATAGAGATCACCGGGTGCGGAATAAGTGATTGTTCATGAGCGTACGGTAGCCCCTTCCAGTGGCCGGAACCAACAATGTTCGGCAGCCGTAGACCGGATAGCCGATAAGGAAGATAACCATTACGGCAGTTGCGGCAACATCGATCGCAAACCACCTTGAGATCAGCTCAAACGCCGCAACGGAGAGTGCGGCAGTGATGCCGAGGAGGAGAAATCCGTTTCTCAGGCCGATACCGACAACGGTGGTATAGGTGGTCCCCAGATCATCGTGATAGTCCAGGATTTCGTGTACAATCAGCGCCTCGCAGCAGAGTAAGGTGCAGATGAGGGCCGATGCGACAGGGAGGGAGAGGAGTGCAGTGATTGCGCCTCCAGCAAGGATATACCCCGCGAGAAACGGCAGTCCGCCGAACATCACGCCGTGGCAGATGATGTCCATTGCAAACCGATCCTTGAACCTGATAGGTGGTGCCGAATAGAGCGTCAGGGCAACCAGGCAGAGAAGGGTGAAGACGAATCCCATGCTCGATATGGCGAGGGAGGCGAGGAGCGGTATTCCTGCGAGTGCCACGCACATGCCGACGACCTCTTCCTTCGCTATCAACCTCTCGGCAAACGGGTTTTTTCCCTGTTTCGTCTTCCCTAGATGGCTTTTGTCAATCTCTGCATCATACAGATTATTGATCACAAATCCATATGCGGTGACGCAGAAGAACAGGACAAAAACCACGATGAGGCCGGATGAGAGGCCCACGGCGAGGAAAGCTCCGGCAAGCGGGAAGAGCGGATAAAATTTAACCCAGTCTCCCGTGCGGAGCATTCTCCAGTATCCCTGTAGTTTATCCATAGTCCTATGCTCCCTCGTGTGAACGATTACGATCGGGTACTACGCCGGGTATCCTGCTCCGCCAGATCCCGGAGAGTCGGTTGATGCCGGCGGATGGCCGTGGAGACGCTCTCGATTGCGATCTGTGGTTCCATGTTCCCGATACCGGCTCCTGCCGTTTCACTGCCTCTGCGCCATTCCGGACCACATGGAAGCAACCGCCTGCTCAATGGTCTCTTCGACATCACCCTGCAGTCTGCCGAAGAGATGCAGGTGAATGAGCATAAAGTTCGGGTACCAGAAATTTGCCAGGAACACCTCTCTGTTGACTCCTGTCAGTATTCCCCGGGAGACAGCTCTCTGGTACAGTTCATCGAGGGCAGAGAGATGGACGGATATCATCTCTTTTGCCTTTTGGGTGATATTCGGAGAGGAGGTGAACTGTTCGAAGAAGAGGGTCTGTTTCGGATTTTCAAACATCCAATGAAGCACCTGTCGTTTGACATTCAGGATCTGTTCTTCCACAGGGGTCCCCGGGCGAATAGCCTCGTCCACCACATCAGCGAGTGCCCGGTGAATGGAAGAATAGAGTGAATCGATAAGGTCTTCTTTTGTCCGGAAGTACCGGAAGAGGGTTCCTGCCGACACCCCGGCACGGTCCGATATCTGCTGGGTCGGTGTTGCATGAAACCCCTGGGTCGAGAAGAGATCGATCGCTGCCTCCATCAACGCCTTCCGTTTTTCTTCCGATACAGGCCTGCTCAAACGAATACCTCCACATCTCCAGCATATCTCAGGAGATCCAGTACTATCTCCGTCTCCTCCACATAAATAAGTGACTACTCATTCAATCAAATGTTACAATCTACTACCGGAGAAATACAGGGGCACGGGCTCCGCAAGAAAGTACCGGTTGATGCGGGGGGGCGTTATCCACGAGGACCGTCAGCCTCATGAGCAGCACCCGTCCCGGAAAAGCCGGATCCGGGGGAGACCACCAGCCCGCGGCATTCCGGGGCCGTGAGCGGGTCCATGCAGATACCGGAAATGTCGCGATTAAGAAAGTTTCCCGGTGGCAAACCGCTCCGCCCGCTCCCTGAGCGCCCGGTTCATCTGCAGGAACCCGAGATGCGTCGCCCTGAAAGTGCGGGTGAGGTCGACGACGGGCACCAGCAGCCCCGTGAAGACCTCGGCCTGGACGAACCGGGAACCATTGCCCTCGGGAGCGATGGTGAACCGGTGTTCTCCGTCGAAGATCCCCGCAATCAGGACCCGGCCGACCCACCGGAGCTCGTGGTCTTTTGCGACCCGGAGCACCATCGGGGAAAACCGCATGCTCTTCATTCCCGGGGGCCGGATCTCAACCGAGAGCTGTGTTCCCACCCAGGGTTTCCCCCCAATCGAGAGGATGAACGGGTTCCACTCCGGGTAGGAGACGAAGTCGGTCAGCACCTGCCAGACGACTCCGGGCGAGGCGTCAACGACGGTTTCGGCCCTAACCTCCCGGACCAGGACCACGGAGGGGACCGTCAGGAGGGCGGTCATGCTCTCGTCACGATCGCACCGGTGAGCCGCGAGGAAGAAAAGGCTTTCTTCCTCCCGCAAAACCCGGAGAAGGGGAGGCGGTCCGGGAGCGGTTGCCCCCGGGGCGGCCGGAGAAAAGAAGTCATCCCCCGCGAAACCAATCTCTGAGAGTGACACCATGACGGCAACAGGATACGAGACCTTCTCCCCGGGGGAACCCGAAGAACTCGGACCGCTCGGCCTCGCAGCCGGCGCACGGCTCGGGCTCGATCGTTTGAGAGACCTGCAGGAGCGCCACGAGCTGGAAGTCGTCCTCTACTTCGACGAAGGCCTCGCCCGGAACTCGACGCTCGATACGGACTACGCGGACTTCCAGATCGTCCCGGTGCAGGCCCGGCCGTTCATGCCGCTGCAGATCTTTCTGCGAGTGATGGCTGAGCACGATCCGGGGTTTGCAGACCGCATGCGCCGGGAACCCCCGTCGGTCGAAGTCCTGGAGACCGGGACGTTCAACCGCTCCTCCGGGTGCGTCCAGTGCACACGGCCGTACGTGAAAGGACTGCTGCTGTAACATGCCGGTCTAGCGGCGGGGAGTGAGTCCGCCGGTCCCGAGACCAAACTCGGCAAGGACCCGCCGGCAGGTGCAGTGGCTGCCCAGGTGGCAGATTGCAGCCCTCGTCGCCTCGAACCGGACGGGAAAGTCGATCCCGGGGATCAACTCGGGAAGGTCGCCGAACCCGAGCGTGATGTGCGGCGAGTAGCGCTCATACGCAGAGGTCTTCGGGAACCGGAGGAGGCAGTCGACGGATGGCGCCGACGCCTCCCCCACGAAGATCGGAGGCCCGACCGGAGGTGCTGAATACGGCTTTAAAGCGTTCATCACGGTCTTGTGAAAGAGCTGGTGGATCTCTGTCCGGAGGATATGGAAGGCGGAGACGGTCCCCCCCATGCCCGGACGGTGTTTTGCGACGGCGTCGATGGTCATGGCCATGGGGGAGCACTGCCGGGTTATCCGGTCCACCTTCGCGGTGATCTCCGGGACGTCCCCGCTTCTTGCCGGGAGCATCGCGACCGAGATATGCGGGAGGCAGTTCTCTCTATCGAGGCGTATCCCTCCGTCCGGGTTGCCGGCGAGCAGGGTCCGGTTCGCGCCGATAGCGAGGTCCATGATCGGCCCGGGCGGCAGGAGGACGACATCGATGGCAATCGTATCGGGAAGTTCGTTCATGGGGCCGAACAGGCGGGAGAGGTAGAAAAGAGTTTTCCCCCGGGCTCATCCGCCCGCACTATGGCGCTGCCGGTTCACGCCGGGCTCCAATCACCACTTCACGCCAAATACCGGCTCTTCCTCGACGATATTCGTGATCCTCCGGACGCTCGCCTCCACGGGGGTGTCCTTTCCGCTGCAGAGCCCCATCTTCAGTTGCTCCAGGCCTGCATCCACCGAATCATCCTTCGACCGGACACCGCTCACCGTCACCCTGAACGTCAGCGTCACCAGCCACTGGGTTGTTTCCATCTCCTCTCCTCCAATGAGGACGGAGTATACCGCCGGCGGGACATAAAGACAGCTCACGACCGGGAGGGTATAACCAAAAAAGGTGGTGGCCTGATGGGTGAGAACGGAGAGGCAGCACGGCGTTATGAGCACCCGGACTGTGATGACGTTTAGGGAGGTATAGAGCGTTGCTGAATGGAGGTATGTGACCACTCATCCGGTCAATCGATCCTGTACTGGCCCGGCCGTATCCCGGACACAGTATAATTCGAAAACCATAAAAATGTTTTTGGGGACACCTGCTATATCGTGCTGCCCTGAGCCAGCGGGAGCAGCTCCAGAATCTCGACCTCGGTCTCTCCTGCGTTGCGTGCTGCCCTGTGCCAGCGGGAGCAGCCATGCACAACGGTTATATATAAACATCAGGGAATCTCGGGCTCCGAAGATCTCTATCCAGGAGGGAAGAGAGGTGGTCAAGAAGTCCGCGGCTGCTCCCCGGGGGAGCATAAGGAGGCGAGCGATCGGTTGTATCGCAAGCGCACTCATTCTAATTCTGGTGCTCATCCCGGCAGCAGCAACCGCACAGGCCCCGACGGTGATCGTCTCCAACTACACCGTCACCCCCGCCATCCTGATGCCCGGGGACGAAGGGACAATCACGGTGGTGCTCACGAGCACCGCTTCTCCGGCCACGGGATCGCCGCTCGACATCCGGCTGGACCCCGGTACCGGAGCGACGAACACCTCGACGGAGACGCCGGAAAACGCCTATATCGAGAACGTGCTCATAAACGGCGAAGGGGTCGAGGTTCTGACCGGGAGTTTCCAGGATATCGGCGAGATCGGCCCCGGCCAGTCCTTCCCGCTCACCTTCCGGATCCGTGCTCCCGGAGAGGCGGGGGTTTACTTCCCGGAGGTCTGGGTCAGCGTGCGGGATGCGGCCAACGTGCGGTATCCCGTACCGGTGAACGTCAACTCCGCATACGCCCTGATCAAGAAACCCGCGCTCCGGGTGGAGAGGAGCGTCCCCGCATCCGTCGACCCGGGTGACCCCTTCAACGTCACGCTCACGCTCTACAACGAGGGCGGGGCAAGCGCAAGCGACATATCCGTCAGCATCAACGCAACCTCCGGCGCGATCACCGCAGGCAACTCGGAGAACTACTTCATCCCCGAACTCGGGGCAGGGGAAGAGACGGTCCTGAACCTCTCCTTCGAGACCGATACCAGCGCACCCCTCGGACTCACACCGATCCTCGTCACCATCGACTACCGGAGCGCCGATCTCGCTACGTTCCGGCAGGTGGCGACGATCGGTGTTCCCATCGTCGGCCGCGCCGAGATGGGCATCGCCTCCATCAGGACCGAACCCTCCCGGATCACCGCCGGAGACCCGGTGGACCTGACGATCCGGCTGGAGAACACCGGGACGGCGGACGCGGAATCGGTCCGGGCAACCGTCGAGGGGCTCTCTCTTCCCGGTACAAAAGAGGCGTTCCTCGGGACAATTGAGCCCGGCAACGACGGTCCCGCCGTCTTCTCCCTGCAGGCCAGCGAAGCGGGAGAGTTCGACTACACCCTCACCATACAGTATGCCGACGACTACGGGGCGCACACAACCCGGCAGGCCCTGCAGGTTGTTGTTGTGGAATCAAGCCCGATCCCGGCTATCGCCGCCGCGGCAGCGATCCTCATCGTCGTCATCGCGGCCGCGGCCTTCTGGTACCGGAGACGTCAGGAGGAGTGATTCCGGTGTTTGCAGGCCTCAGGGTCTCGGCGTTCCTCGCGTGGAAATCCATCCAGCGCGGGAGCAGAGGGACGCTCGCCCTCACGATCATGATCATCGCCCTCATCTTCGTGAACCTGGTCTTCCTCCCCTCCATCATCTCCGGGGTCGTCGAGACCTTCAACACCCAGTCGATCGACTTCAACTTCGGGAACCTGGTCATCGAGCCCCGGGAGGGCACCCAGTACATCAGCGATGCGACCGGCCTCCAGAGGAGAGTCGAGCGGATCCCCGGGATCACCGGCACATCATCCCGGATAGCCGCCGGGGCGACCTTCTTCTACCGGGGTCGGAACGCCGCAAGCACGCTTTACGGCATAGTACCGGAGGATGAGCGGTCGGTGACGAGGATTGTCGAGTACATGACCGAGGGGGAGTTTCTCTCGAACGGAGACACCGACGCAATCGTCATGGGCACGACCCTCGCGGGGACGGAGGGGGAGGAGGCAGGCGGCCTTCCCTCGCTCCAGGGGATCGGGGTCGGCGACTCGGTGGAGGTGGCCTACCCGAACGGCGAGATACGGACCTACCGGGTGAAGGGGATCTACGAGACCCAGTCCTTCAGCGTCGATACGGCAGCCTTCATCACCAGCCGCGAGATGAGCGGGGTGCTCGGCCTCCAGGACCAGGCATCCATCATCCTGGTGAAGACCGAGGTTAACGGCAGGGAGGAGTACAAGACGGAGATCCTCTCCTACGGCATCCAGGAGGAGGTCCGGACGTTCCAGGAGAAGTCGGGAGGGTTCGTCGACCAGGCTATCCAGAGTTTCAACATCATCAACGCCATCTCGACGCTCGTCAGCCTGATCATCGCCATCGTGGTGGTCTTCATCGTGATCTTCATCAATACCGTGAACAGGCGGCGGCAGATCGGGATCTTGAAGGCGATCGGGATCGACCAGCAGATCATCATCAACTCCTACGTCCTCCAGGTGCTCTTCATCACCACCGTCGGGGCACTGGCCGGGATAGTGCTGAACGCCGGCGTGACGACCTACCTGACCGCCTACCCGCTCGCCTTCCCCGGCGGCCCGGTCTACCCGGCCGTGGAAGCGTCGGCCATCCTCCGGAGCATCGCAAGCCTCTTTGCGGTCTCGGTGGTGGCGGGCTACATCCCGGCGTGGCGGATAGCACGGGAGGATATCCTCTCCGCAATCAGGGGGTGAAGGGATGATCGTCGCAGAGGACCTCAGGAGGGTCTACACCATGGGGAGGGTGGAGGTCCGCGCCCTCGGGGGCGTCTCGCTTGAGGTCGCAAAGGGAGAGTTCGTCGGGATAATGGGCGCGAGCGGCAGCGGCAAGTCGACGCTCCTCCATATCCTCGGGCTCCTCGACCGCCCCGACTCCGGCAGGGTCACGATCGACGGGACCGATGTCCTCGCCCTCTCCGACCACCGGCGGACCCTCTTCCGGCTGAACCGGCTCGGCTACGTCTTCCAGGACTACGCGCTCATCGGGGAGCTCACGGCACTCGAGAACGTCTACTTAACCTCGCTTGTCCGGGGGGCATCAAAGAAGGAGTATCTCGACCGGAGCACCGATATCCTGGAGCGGGTCGGCCTCGGCGACCGGATGGACCACCGGCAGAGCGAACTCTCGGGCGGGGAGCAGCAGCGCGTGGCGATAGCCCGGGCGCTCGTGAACAACCCGAGCATCCTGCTCGCCGACGAGCCCTGCGCCAACTTAGACAGCCAGACCTCGAGGAGCATCCTCGACCTCTTCGCCCGGTTGAACGAAGACCTGGACCAGACGATCGTGATGGTCTCGCACGAGGAGTGGCATAAGGAGTACTTCTGCCGGGTCGTCACCCTGCAGGACGGGTTGATCCGGGATATAACGGAGTGCAGGAAGGGGCCGCGCCCGGGCGGCGGGGAGTAACCCCGCCATCCCCGGGTGAGGCAGGCCAGAGCGGGAAAGAGATGGCGACGATATTTTTATATCACCCCCGGCATACAACCCCGGCCGGTGAGAAGTATGCAGGAGATGAAGACATTCAGGTGCCAGGACCTTGGCCTTGCGTGCGAGTTCGAGGAGAAGGCAGAGAGCGAGAACGAGCTGATCAAGCGGGTTGAGGGGCATATCCAGACCGCCCACCAGATGAACCCGGAACAGCCGGAAGTGCATGAGAAGATCCGCAAGGCGATGAAGTGAGGGGCGGCAGGTTCTTTTGCGATGCACGCCACCGAGACCGATATGGTGCAGCACAGGCATTCCTGGAGACACTCGCCCGAAGATGAGGCCGCCCGCCGGCTCTGGCAGCACCCCGGGTCCATCCTGGAGGGGATCGGGCTTGCCCCCGGGGCCACCTTCATCGATGTCGGGTGCGGAGACGGGTTCTTCGCACTCCCTGCGGCGCGGATCGTCGGGCCGCACGGTCGTGTCTGCGGGATCGATCTCGACGCCGAAGCGCTGGACATGTTGCAGGAGAAGGCTTTTGCCGGGGGGCTCGACAATGTTGTTCTCCACCAGGGGATGGCCGAGGAGAGCGTCCTCTGCGACGGATGTGCAGATGTCGTCTTCTTCGGCATCGACCTCCACGACTTCGTCGACCCGGTCCGGGTCCTTGCGAACGCGAAAAGGATGGCGCTCGACGCCGGGGTGATCGTCGACGTGGACTGGAAGAAGGAATCGCTTCCTCTCGGCCCGCCTCCTGCGAAGAAGTTCAGCACGGAGCATGCAGCGTCGCTGATGGCGGAGGCGGGGCTCCTGGTTACGACGGTGGCGGAGTCAGGGCCATATCATTATATCATCACGGCCGTGCCGGGGCGCTAGCCCTTGACCGGTGAAAAAAGGGTTTTGAGGTTACTTAAGGTTCGCAAGACCGCCGTAGTTGATAGCATTTACGAACGCGTCGAGATCCTGCCTGGAGCCGTCTTCGACGCTGATATAGACCATGAACCGTTCATGTACGCCGATCCAGGCCCCGTAGGACGCAGGTTTAGCGAAGTACTCCCAGGGGGGCCGCTGACCGTGATCTTGAAGCGCTCACCAACCTCATTCGCGACGGCTGATCGGAAAACGGCCGAAACAGGGCGGATCGGGGGGCACCATTATATAGAGTTTAAGAAAAGTATTTAACAATTCTAAGCGACCTTATCGCATGGTTCAGAAAAAGAGTATCTATGGAGTCCTGATCGCAGGACTTCTGGCACTGTGCCTGCTCGGTGCCGGTTGCACGTCGCAGCCGGCGGAACAGCAAAACGTGACCGCGACCCCCACCCCGGCGGAGGAGTACGTCTTCAACGAGACGAACAACAACGAGACGGTCACCCTCCCGGTCGGGAGCGAGATCACCATCAGCCTCGATGAGAACCCGACGACCGGGTACTCCTGGAACGTCACCTCTTCCGCCGGGCTCTCGTACGTGAACGACACCTACATCGCACCGGAGACCGGGCTCATGGGCGCCGGGGGCGTGCATGTATGGGAGTACCTCGCCGCCGAGACGGGCGCCGGAGAGTTCTCTGCAATCTATACCCGTTCCTGGGAGAACGTGACCGGGAACGAGACCACATTCTCGATGGCATTCACCATCGAGTAATCTTTCATCTTTTTATACGTATCCGCGGCGTTCACCGCCCGTTTCCTAACCGCCGCAGAACCTCTGCCCCCGGCCAAGGTCCTCCGTGCGCCGCGTAGACCCGTTCCGGCCCAAACGCGAGGAGCGTCCGGAGGCTCTTATGTGCCGCCACGGGGTTATCCATCCTGAAGGGTAGCCGGGGCCTCCCCCCGGCAAAGAGAGCAGAAAGAAGGTCGCCGATGATAACGGTGCCGCCGGCGACAAGGACCGAGACCGAGCCGGGAGTATGCCCCGGCGTGGGGAGGACCCTGCCCCGGACCCCGAAGGCCGTAAGGTCGGCGGGACTCCTGATGACGATGTCGGGCTCAACGCCGCCAAAACCCGGGACAGCTATCCTACCGCCTGCAAGCCCGATCAGGCGCGGGATGATCCTGGCGGGGAGGCGCAGCCCGTCAAACCCAGGACGCATAGCGTCGGCATCGGCCTCGTGGACGGCGACCGGTGCGCCTGTCAGTTCCCGGAGTGCGTCGGCGCTCCCGTAGTTGTTCGGGTGACTGTGAGTGACCAGGATCAGGGAGACCTCGTCGGGACTGATGCCGGCCTTCTTCACCGCGGCCAGGATGGCCGTCTCATCCCCGGGGTTGCCGGTGTCGACCAGAAGCACGCTGTGGTCCCTGACGATGAACGAGGTGGTCAGGCCGAGCGGCACGGGGATGACCGCCGGCAGGTAGCGAACAGCGGTGCGCTCCATCTTTTGTGCCGGAGCCCGGGGAGCCTCTCTACTCCCGGCAAAATCCCCCGGATCCGATTCGATGGTCTTCACGGCATCTCCACTGTGAGATACCCTCTCTCCACATCAATGATTCGGTCAGGAGAAGAGAGGGGGACCGGGGGTGAGTTTGCGGTGGTCCGGGAGGTTCCCCGTGAGGGACGGGGCCTCCGGCGGTATTTCAATACGCATATATATCGCGGAAACGAGGTGAAACTATGATCTATAAGAGAATGACATCCCGATATCTCCTCGTTTCCCTGGCGCTCCTTGCCCTGATCCTCGTCGCCCCGGCAGCCGCACAGGGGACCAGCCCGCAGGAGGTGCAACCCGGCGACACGATCGAGGTGGGGAGCGAACCGCTCGTCCTCGACCTCGTCGACCTCCGCAACGCAGATACATTCAATCCGATCACGGAACTCCGACACTACCGGGACGACGATCCCACAAAGCAGATCATCCGGGTCATTGGCGTACCGAACGATGATCGCTTCACGATCAATACGCATACGCTCAACGGGAAGTACGGACGGTACTTCGCATACAGCAGCAAGGACGGCCTGATCCAGCAGCACAGCATCGTATTCACCCCCGCTCCCGGAGTGACGGCCACAGAGTCGACCGGGACCCCCGCCACGGCCACACAGACCCCCACGGAGACGGGAACACCGCCGGCCACGACCACTACAGCCCCGACGCAGGCACCGCTCCCGGGACTGATCGCGATCGCCGCGCTCGGGATCTGTGGACTGTTCCTGGGGACGAGACGGCGGTAGGCAGATCCCGGAGCCCCGGCAGCCAACGGCCGGGAACGGTTCGCCTGCAGGTCTCATCTATCGGCTGAGACAGGCCCCGGGGACAGGAGTGCCTCCGGATGCCTTTGGCCTGCAAGCCCGCCGCATCGGGGAACCACAAAACGTTTTTTGGGACCTGTTCTGGGGCTTAAAGGAAGCCGTCTCACGGAGCATCGTGACGGCCGAACTGACGGAGACGTCCTTTGAACCCGCCACAGCCGCGGTCTTTCGGACACCTGCTCCCGACGGGTATTATATACTGCTATGGATATCCCCCGCCGGAGAAGGATCACCCGTTTGTTACCCGCACCCGCTGGACTGCGGCAGAACTCCCGGGAACCTTCCTCCTTCAACACGGGGGCATCTTCGGCCCGGCGCTCTGGAGAGGGGGGCTGCCCGGAGACCCCCAGGAGGCCCAAACGATGAACGAACACAATTTCTCTGCACCGGTGCTGGTCCTGATCGCCCTTGCACTCCTCATCGGTGCCGTATCGGCCGAGGAGTTCCAGGTCACCAACGCTTCGGTGGACCAGGTGTATTCAACGGTGCTTGACGACCGCATCCTCTGGTCCGATAACCGGACGGGAGACTACGACGTCTACCTCTACAACCTGACCGAGGAGAGCGAATGCGCACTCTCCCCGCCGGAGACCGACCAGTTCGCGACGGCACTTTCCGCCGGCATGATGATGAGCGGTGATAAGGTCGTCTGGGAGGACAACCGGACCGGGAACCGGGATATCTACCTCTACGACCTCGCTACAGGAGAGGAGACGCAGATCACGACCGGGACCGGCCACGAGATCAACCCCGCCATCGCCGGGGACTGGATCGTCTGGCAGGACGCACGGAGTGGCAACTGGGACATCTACCTCTACGACCTCGCTACGGGAGAGGAGACCCGGATCACCACAAACGAGAGCACACAGATGACTCCCGCTGTCACCACGAGTATGGTCGTCTGGAACGACTTCCGGCACGGCAACTGGGACATCTACGCCTGGATTCCCGATGAAGCGGTGCCGTCCGTGCCCGGACCGGCCCTGACGCCCGCCTCGCCCGGAGCGCCCGGTGCAGTCACTCTGCCGCCGACCGCAATGCCGACGGCAACACCCACGCCAGCCGCAACGCCCCCGACGAATGTAACGGAAACGCTGACGCCGGAGGGTACGCCGACAACCCAGCCACCGAGAACCTTGCCACCGGGGACCTTCCCACCGTTGACCTTCGTAACCCTGGAACCAACCGAGACACAGACACCGTTCCTCCTGTGACGGAAACAGGACTTAACGGTGAAACTCCGGTATACCTGCCGGCTCCACGGAGCATGCCGTGAGGCTGTCCCGGAGATCCCGGAGAGAGGCGGTTCACCCTCGCTCCGGGACTTTCAGTCCCGTCAAACTCCTGCGTCTTGCAAGGTGCATCCAGCAGGTGAGATTCGGGATCGACAATTCCTCCGGCGACCGAAAGCCTCGCGAAGCCGTTATGAACGCCGAACCGGTAGCTTCCGGCTAACGCATCCGCTCGCCGGGGTGAAAAATGAAAAAGGGAGGGTATTCGATTCGCGTTACGCCAGATAATCGTCCGGCCGCGGGATCTGTTCCTTTAAGCCCTTCCGCTTGCGGATGGCCTTGACCACATCGGTCACAATACCGGCGGGGACCAGTTCGAACCCGGCGAACTCGGTGCTCCACATCGCACGCCCTTCGGTGGCGGACCGGATGTCTCCGGCAAACCCGAAGAGCTCGGCGACCGGTGCCCTGCCGACGATCGTCATCGTATCCCCTTCGCTCAGCATATCGAAGACCTGGCCGCGCCGGCCCTGGATCTGCGAAGTTGCCGCACCCATCTGCTCGGTCGGGACCGTGATCTGGAGCTTCTGGATAGGCTCGAGAAGCGAGTCGCCGCCGAGCAGCAGGCCTGCCTTGACGGCACTCCTGACTGCCGGGATGACCTGCGCGGGACCGCGGTGGATGGCATCCTCGTGGAGTTTCACATCCACCAGCCGGATCTTCAAGTTCTGCACCAGCTCGTCGGCGAGCGGGCCGCCGCGGAGCGCTTCACGCCAGCCGTCGAGGACCAGTTCCATCGTCTCGTTGAGGTACTGGACACCCTTCGTCATGTCGATGAACAGGTTGGTACCCTCGATCGCCCTGAGGTTCTTGGCCTCGTCCTTGTCCATACCGGCGGCAACGAGGGCATCACGCCGCTCGATCGCCTGCTGGGTCATCGATATCTCGCCGTCCCGGATCATCTTCACGATCGCGGGGTCGACCGGCTCAAGCTCAAGGTAGAACCGGTTGTGGCGGTTCGGCGACTTTCCTTCGACCGGGCCTGCCCGACCCGTGATCGTCTCGCGGTAGACCACGATCGGCGGGGAGGTGATGATATCGACACCCTTATCACGCTTGATACGGCCGGTGATGATCTCGAGATGGAGTTCGCCCATGCCGCTGATCAGGTGCTCGCCGGTCTCCTCATTGATCGAGACCCGCACCGTCGGGTCTTCCTTACCCACCTGGCGGAGAACCTCGACGAGTTTCGGGAGATCCTTCATGCTCTTCGCCTCGACAGCGACGGTCATGACCGGCTCGGAGTAGTGCTTCAGCGACTCGAAGGGGGCCATTTCAATGAGCGACGTGACGGTCGAGCCGACGATGGCATCCTTCAAACCTGTCACGGCGGCGATGTTGCCGGCGGTCAGCCCTTCCACCTCAATCCGCTCGGCACCCATGAAGATGCCGACCTGAGCGAGACGGTTCGAACGCTTTGCCGCACCCATGATGTAGCACTCGGTGCCCCGGCGGAGCGTTCCCGAGAAGAGACGGCCGGTGGCGACCTCGCCTGCATGCGGGTCGAACGATATATCGGTGACCATCAGGCAGACGGGCCCGTTCGGGTCGCAGTTGAGCATTGCCTTACCCTCGGGGGAGGTATAGTCGCCGCGCCAGATGATGTGGATACGCCGGTCCTGGGCCTGGAGGGGGTTGGGGAGGTGCTTGACCACCATGTCGAGGAGGACGGCATGCAGGGGGCTTTTCTTCGCCAGCCACTTCATGTCGCCGGTATTGCACTTCTCATAGACGTCCTTGAACGAGACCCCGCTGCTCTTCATGAAAGGGGCGGATACGGCCCAGTTGTAGAGCGCGGAACCGAAGGCAACGGTGCCCTTCGCGGCATCCAGTTTCCAGCCTTCGTTGTACATCTTCTCGTTCATGCCCTTGATCAACTTGTTGACCTTGTCGATCACCTTCGCGAGGCGGATCTGCATCTCCTGCTCGTCCACCTTCAGCTCGTTGATCAGCCGGTCCACCTTGTTGATGAAGAGAACCGGGCGGACACCCTCCTTCAAGGCCTGACGGAGCACCGTCTCCGTCTGGGGCATGGTCCCCTCGACGGCGTCGACCACGACGACGGCACCGTCCACCGCACGCATGGCGCGGGTCACGTCGCCGCCGAAGTCCACGTGGCCGGGGGTATCGATCATGTTGATCAGGTACTCTTCGCCGCCGTACTCGTGGACCATCGAGACGTTGCTCGCATCGATGGTGATGCCGCGTGCCTGTTCCTCCTCGTCGGAGTCCATGAAGAGCTGCCGGCCGGCGAGCTCCTCGCTGATCATGCCCGCTCCTGCCAGCAGGTTGTCCGAGAGTGTTGTCTTACCGTGATCGATGTGGGCGACGATACCGATGTTCCGGATGTGCTCCGGCTTGTCCATCAGCTCCGTCACCCGTTCTACCATCTTCTTTCGTCTGGTCATGAATTACACCAAAAAAAATAATAGGGGGTTTTAACGGGCTGCCTTTGCAATACGTTCTCTCTCTTCTTTCTTCGAGACGGCGTATGAACGGGTGTCGCCGTTCGCCGCAGATATCAGCTCTTCGGCAAGCGCCTCGCTCACGCTCTTCTTCTTCTTGTGGCTCGCCTGCCGAACGCCGGCAGTGATGAACCGGAGCGCAGTATCGACACGGCGCTGGGGAGCGGTATCGACCGACTTCGGGACGTTGATGCCGCCGTACTTCAGCCGGACGGTCTCCTCACGGGGTCCGGTGTTCGCAACTGCGTCCACCAGCACCTGAACCGGGTTCTTCTTGGTCTTCTTGTTGACGATCTCGAAGGCGTCCCGGACGATGCGGATGGCAAGTTCCTTCTTGCCGGTGTTCTTCTCGGTCTGCATCAGTTTGTTGATCAGACGCTCGACGATCAGCATGTTGCTCTTGTTGAACTGCTGGCCGACGAGTTTGCCGCAGGAGTGCGGCACAATCATCGTGTGCAGGTTCACGTAACGAGCGAGGCTCGGATCCAGGATCTCCACCTCGGTCATGTCCCAGCGGTTAAAAAGGAGCTGCTGCGCCCCTTTCTCTTCCGGCTGCGTAGTTCCTGCTTCTGCTTCTACCATACTGCTTACCTCCGCGGCTTCTCCTTGCGTCCGGTAACCATTTCACGCAGGCTGACGCTGTTCACCTTGGTCACGACAAACCGGACGCCGGGGATATCACCCTTCGACCTGCCCAGCCTGCCGCCGATGCCCTCGATCTCGACCTCATCGTGCTCGTCGATGAAGTTGATGGCACCGTCGCCGACAGCGAACGCGGTTACCTGACGGCCGTTCTTGATCAGCTGTACGCGGACGCACTTGCGGATCGCAGAGTTCGGCTGCTTTGCCTCAACACCCACCTTCTCGAGAACGATCCCGCGGCCCTGCGGTGCTCCCTCAAGGGGGTCAGCTTTTACATCGAGCCCGAGCTGACGCCGCGCGTAGCCAGTGTCGTGCCACCGGTTATTATTTGCGTCGCGCTTCAGTTTTCGGGCTGCAAATTTTCCATTTCCCATCGAATACCCTCGTATCAGTTGAATTTGTGGATAGGAGCAACTCCTGGTGTGCTATAAAGCAACGCGCGTTACGGATTTATATATTGTGGAACCCGCCCGCGCATCGATCTTCCGCCTTAGTTATTTGATCGGGAGCTGATATAATATTATATCCTGACGGGCAACCTTCATTGATGATAACCCGGATATACAAAGAGGTTTTTTTCGAGGCAACCCATCGCCTGATTCACTATCAGGGGAAGTGTTTCCGGCTGCACGGTCACCAGTGGCGGGTAGAGGTCTGGATCGAGGGGATCGCAGATGAGCGCACCGGCATCGTCCTTGACTACAACTGCATCAAAGAAGTCGTCGGGCGGTTCGACCATCAGGTGATCTTAAACGCCGACGATCCTATGGCGGCAAGCATCGAGGCGTTCCACCCGGTCGTCACCACCCCCGGCGACCCGACGAGCGAGCTCCTGACCGGCCTCATCGCAGAGATGATCGATGCTGAAGCCGCACGGCAGGGACACGATGCCCGCGTGGCGAAGGTCCGGGTCTGGGAGTCGACGTCCTGTTACGCAGAGCGCACCTATGATCGTCAGTGAGATCTTCCGGAGCCTCCAGGGGGAGGGAAAGAGTCAGGGGCGGCCCTGCACGTTCATCCGGCTCACCGGGTGCAACCTCCGGTGCGCCTGGTGCGACACCTCCTACGCCCGGGAAGGCGGGGAGGAGATGAGCATCACAGAGGTCCTCGACCGGGTCTGGCTGCAGAACGGGAAGCAGATCTGCATCACCGGCGGGGAACCCCTCCTGCAGCAGGAAGCGGTTCTCGAACTCCTCAAGAAGTTCAGCCTTCACGGGTATACCGTCGAGATCGAGACGAACGGCACCCGGGACTTCCAGAAGATGCAGCCGTACGCTACCATCTGCATGGATGTCAAGTGCCCCTCGTCGGGCGAGAGGAGCGATCTCCGGCTCCTCCCCTTCATCACCCCCCGCGACTGCGTCAAATTCGTGGTGGTGGACGAGGACGACCTCCTCTACGCCCGGGCGGTGATGGCCCGTTACGACATCCGGGGCGAGATCTTCGTCTCGCCGGTGGAAGGGTCGGACTACCGCGCCATCGCCGACTACATCGTCGAGGAGAACCTCCCGGTGAGGTTCCAGTTGCAACTACACAAGATCCTGGGAGTAAAATGATGAAAGCAGTCTGTCTTCTCTCGGGCGGCATGGACTCCACCACGCTCGCTTACGTCGCAAAGGATATGGGTTACGAGATCGTCGCGCTCCACTTCACCTACGGCCAGCGGACCGAGGAGAAGGAGCGCTCATGCGCCCGGACAGTCGCCCGGATGCTCGGCGCGACGGATTTCGTCGAGATCAGCCTCGATCACTTCAGGAAGATCGGGGCCTCGAGCCTGACGGATGAGAGCATCCCCGTCGAAGAGTACGCCGGTGAGGAGGAGGGGGTGCCGAGCACCTACGTCCCCTTCCGGAACGCGAACCTCCTCGCCATCGCGACCAGCCTCGCGGAAGCCAGGCGGGCTGAGGCGATCTTCATCGGCGTCCAGACCGGGGACTACCCGGGGTATCCCGACTGCCGGCCGGAGTTCATCGAGGCGTTCCAGCGGGCGGTCGACCTCGGCACGGCGGCGGACCCCCGGATCACCCTTATGACGCCCTTCGTCCGGATGACGAAGGTGGACATCATCAGGAAGGGCCTTCTCCTCGGCGTCCCCTATGAGCAGACCTGGTCCTGCTACCAGAACAATGACCGGGCATGCGGGGTCTGCTCCTCCTGCCACTACAGGAGAGAGGCGTTCCGGGAGCTCGGGCTGAAGGACCCGATCGAGTACGAGAGGTAACTATGGAGATCTACCGCGGCAGACGGCTTACCGTCGAGAAGAAGGAGATTACCCTCTCAAACGGGGAGAAGAAGGAGCGGGTGGTCATCCACCCCGGCGGGGCGGTCGCGATCCTCCCCGTCGTCGGGGATGACTGCTACCTCATCCGGCAGTACCGCTTCGCCATCGACGAGTACATCTTCGAGGCGCCGGCAGGCACCATCGACGAGGGCGAGGAGCCCCACGAAACCGCCCACCGGGAACTGATCGAAGAGACCGGGATGAAGGCGGAGACGTTCGTCCCGAAAGGCTACATCTACCCCTCTCCCGGCTACACCGACGAGCGGATCTGGCTCTACCGGGCCGAGGGTCTCTCGCCGTGCTCCGACTACGGGATGGACGACGACGAGATGATCGAGGTCGTCCGTGTCCCTATCGCGGACGTCGGGTCGATGATCGCGGACGGCAGGATCGTCGATGCAAAGACGATCTGCCTCATCTGCCGGTGCCTGTGGTGAGGGGGCACGCCGGGGCCGGCGGATGTGCGCAGATTTATGCCCTTCCTCAGAGAAACATATAGTAGCTTCGACAATTGAACAACATTCAGCTGGCATGGTGAACGTCCAATGGAAGAGACGCAAGAGATGGATACGCCGCGAAAGCGCTACGAATTTAAGAAGATGCTTGAGAGGCTTGCGGAGAAGGAAGGGAGCGGCACCGAGCTGATCACCCTGTATATACCTCCGGATAAGCAGATATACGACGTGACCGCCCAGCTCCGCGACGAGTTCGGGCAGTGCGCCAACATCAAGAGTAAGCAGACCCGAACAAACGTCCAGAGTGCCATATCCTCCATCCTCTCCCGCCTGAAATACTATAAGCGCCCGCCGGCAAACGGCATAGCGGTCTTCTGCGGCACGATCAACATCGGCGGCGACCGCACCGACCTTGACTGCGAGATCATCGAGCCGCCCGAACCGCTCAACACCTACATGTACCGGTGCAGCTCCTCGTTCGAACTCGAACCGCTGCAGCAGATGCTCGGGGAGAAGGAGGTCTACGGCCTGATCGTCCTCGACCGGCGAGAGGCCTACATCGGCTTCCTGCGAGGCAACCGTATCGAGCCGGTCCACGGCATCACCTCGACGGTCCCCGGCAAGCAGCGAAAAGGTGGTCAGTCGAGCGCACGTTTCCAGCGGCTGCGGCTGATCGCCATCAACGAGTTCTACAAGAAGATCGGCGATCATGCAAGCGACATCTTCCTCGCCGAGAAGGATTTCTTCGAGCGGTTCAAGGGCGTGCTGATAGGAGGCCCGACGCCGACCAAGGAGGAGTTCGAGGCGGGTAGTTTCCTCCACCACGAACTGCAGAAGCGGATCCTCGGCCTCTTCGACGTCTGCTACACGAATGAGTCAGGGCTTGCCGAACTCGTCGAGAGTGCGTCGGACGCCTTGAAGGACCTTGATGTCATCAAGGAGAAGAACGTGATGAACCGGTTCCTCCAGGAACTCGTCAAAGATGACGGCGCTGCCTCCTACGGCGAGGAGAGCGTCCGGAAGAACCTGGAGATCGGCGCCGTCGACACCCTCCTCCTCTCCGAGAAACTCCGGAGGGCCAGGCTGAAACTTGCCTGCCAGAATAACGACTACACCGAGGAGCGGACGGTCAGCATTGAGCCGGGCAAACATATCAAGGACCTCGACTTCGGCACCTGCCCAAACGACGGCGGGTCGCTCTACGTGACGGAAGAGGTCGATATCATCGACGAACTGACCAGACTTGCAGACCAGAGCAGCGCGACGGTTCGGATTATATCGGACGACTTTGAAGAAGGCTCTATGCTCTACAACGCATTCGGCGGGATCGCAGCGATCCTGCGTTACAGGACCGGATACTGATGTTTCAGGAGAAATACCAACAGATTGAGCGCATGCTCCGGGCATGCACCGGTGAAGAGGATGTCCTCCTCACGACAGGGGGGGATCACGCCGATCTCGCCTCGACCGTAGCGTTTAAACTTGCGAAGAGAGAGAAGCGGGCACCCGCCATGATAGCCGCCGATATCGCCGGAAAACTCTCGGAAAACCCCGATCTCGGCGATATCCAGGTCGAGGCGACGGGCCCTTACGTCAACTTCAGGTTCGGGCCGTCACTCCTTTCCGAGGCGGTCAGGGAGGCCGTTCGCCCCGGCTACGGAAGCCTCCCCCACCGCTCCGGGCGGGTCGTGCTCGAGCACACGAGCGCGAACCCAAACGGCCCCCTCCATGTCGGCCACATCAGGAACACCGTCATCGGGGACACTCTCGCCCGGGCGTTTCGGAAGGCCGGCTATCCGCTCGAGGTCCAGTATTACTTAAACGACATGGGCCGCCAGATCGCCATCGTCTCGTGGGGGTTCGACCACCTCGGTCTCGCCCGCGAGGAGGGTGAGAAGGAGGACCACTACGTCGCCCGTGTCTACATCGCGGCGAACCGGGAACTCCAGAAGGACCCGGAGATCACAAAAGAGATCGACCACCTCATGCAGAAGGTGGAGCGCGGCGATGCGGAAACCGTCGCAAAGTTCAGGAAAGCCGTCTCCCTCTGTGCAGAGGGGATCAAGGCGACCCTTGCCGGCTTAAACGCCCACCACGACCGGTTCGTCTGGGAGAGCGATTTTGTCCGGATCGGCGATGTGGATCGGATCATGGAACGGGTCCGGCGCCTGTCGCAGGCCCACGAGGACGAGACCCTCTGGGTCGACCTCACGGAGCAGGGTTTCGAGAAGAAGTACATCCTCCGGCGGAGCGACGGCACCTCGGTCTACAGCACCCGCGACCTCGCCTACCACACCTGGAAGGGGCGCAACTACGACCGGATGATCGATGTCCTCGGGGCGGACCACAAACTGATCGGCGCCCAGCTCCAGGCCACCCTCAAACTCCTCGGCGAACAGCCGCCCGAGATCGTCTTCTTCGAGTTCGTCTCCCTCCCCGAGGGCTCCATGAGCACCCGGGCGGGCAAGTTCGTTTCGGCGGACGCGCTGATGGAGGAGGTGACCGCGAAGGCGTTCGACGAAGTGACCGTCCGCCGCCCGGAACTCCCCCTGGAGGAGCGGCGCTCAATCGCAAACTCGGTCGCCATCGCCGCCATCCGCTACGACATCGTGAAGGTCTCTCCTGAGAAGAGCACGGTCTTTAACTGGAAAGAGGCGCTGGATTTCGAGCGGCAGAGCGGCCCCTACATCCAGTACGCCCACGCCCGCGCCTGCAGCATCCTGGAGAAGGCCGGAGAGTTCGAGCAGGTGTACCGCTACGAGACCGAACACGAGATCGCGCTCGCCCGCCACCTCGCGAGGTTCCCCGCTGCTATCGAGCAGACCATAGAGGAACTCCGCCCGCACCTGCTCGCCTCCTACGCCCGCGAGCTCGCCGACCTCTTCAACGCCTTCTACCACTACGACCCGGTCTTGAAAAGCGAGGGCGAGACACGGAGCAGCCGCCTTACGCTCGTGGACGCGGTCAGGAACACCTTAAAAGAGTCTCTGGAGATACTTGGTATCGATGCACTCAGAAGCATGTAAGGCCCTCAAAAAGCAGGGCTACCAGTTCATCAGCCCGAACTCTTCGGCGGCCGTCAAACCCTGCATGTGGAACAAGCGGGCGCTCAAAGGCGGGGAGATGTGCTACAAAGCGCAGTTCTACGGCATCGAGAGCCACCGCTGCGTCCAGATGACCCCGACCCTCCGGTGCAACCAGCAGTGTCTCTTCTGCTGGCGGTCGTTCGAGCACGAGGTGACGGAAGAGGTGGAGTGCCCGCCGTCCGCGATCATCGAAAACCTCCGGCGCGTCCAGAAGAGGGCGCTCTCGGGCTACAAGGTCTCGCCCTACGTCACACCGGAGCGATTCGCCGAGGCCCTCGACCCCACGATGGTCGCGATATCGCTCTCGGGGGAGCCGACCTGCTACTCGCACCTCCCGGAACTGATCGACGGCCTCAACACTGAAGGGTATACGACGTTCCTCGTCTCGAACGGCACCCGGCCCGAAGTCCTCGCCCGGTGCCGGCCCTACCAGACCTACGTCTCCCTGGACGCTCCCGACCGCGAGACCTACCTCCACCTCTGCCGGCCCCGGGAGGACTACTGGGACCGGATCCACGAGAGCCTCGCCGGACTTGCCGACCGCCGGTCCGCCGTCCGCACCACCCTGGTGCGTGGCTACAACGACTTCTCCCCGGAGGGGTATGCGGCAATCTATCAGGACTCCGGCGCCCAATTCGTGGAAGTAAAGGGTTATATGTATCTGGGGTACAGTAGGAATCGATTGCAGAGGGACCAGATGCCCGAACACAGTGAAGTGAGGGCATTTTCAGAGAAAATCGCGGAGCACTGCGACTATTTCATTCGGGACGAGAGTCCGGTGAGCCGGGTCGTCTGTCTGGAGCGGAACCTATGAGATTTGATGTGGAAGAGTTCAAAAAGAGGGCGAGAGAGGACTTCGAGCACGCCTGGCACGAAGGGCCGTCGGTGCTGACCCCGGCAGGAGTCTCGGGCCGGTATCCCCGGCTGAAGTACACCCGGGCTACGGCGCACCCGATCTTCGAGATCGTGCAGCGGCTCCGCGAGACCTACCTTGCAATGGGGTTTGACGAGGCTATGAACCCCCTGATCGTTGAGGAATCAGACATCTACCGGCAGTTCGGCCCCGAAGCGATGGCCGTCCTCGACCGGGTCTTCTACCTCGGCGGCCTGCCCCGCCCGAACGTCGGGATTGCAAGGAAGCAGATAGAGGGGATCGAGGCCATTCTTGGACGGGCGGTTCCTTCCGAGACCGAGGAAAAACTCCGCGAGACCCTCCACGGCTACAAGAAGGGGACGATCGACGGCGACGAACTGACCCACGAACTCGCGGTCGTCCTGGAGGCCGACGACGCCGTCGTGGTGCACATCCTTGACTCGGTCTTCCCCGAGTTCCGGGCGCTCGCCCCGGAGTCGTCGCGAAACACCCTCCGGAGCCACATGACGAGCGGCTGGTTCCTGACGCTCTCCTCCCTCTGGGAGAAGCACCATCTCCCGATCCGGCTCTTCTCGGTGGACCGGTGTTTCCGGCGGGAGCAGGAGGAAGGCCCCACCCGCCTGATGGCCTACCACTCCGCCTCCTGCATCGTCGCGGGGGAGGACGTCACCCTCGAAGAGGGCAAAGCCATCAGCGAGGCCCTTCTCTCGGCGTTCGGATTCACCGAGTTCCGGTTCCAGCCGGACGAGAAACGGTCGAAGTACTACATGCCCGAGACCCAGACGGAGGTCTACGCCCGTCACCCGGTCCTCGGCTGGGTTGAGGTGGCTACTTTCGGCATGTACTCCCCCTCGGCGCTCGCCGAGTACGGGATCGGCGTGCCGGTAATGAACCTCGGCCTCGGGGTGGAGCGTCTCGCGATGATCGCCTACCAGTCCAACGACATCCGCCAGCTGACCCACCCGCAGTTCTTCCCGCAGGCCCTCTCCGACCACCAGATCGCCGGCGCCGTCCACCTCCGTGAGGAGCCGGTGTCCGCCGCCGGGAAGCGGATGGCGGAGGCGATCCATGATACGGCCGCACTGCACGCCGCCGCCCCCGGACCGTGCGCTTTTTCCGCATGGAAGGGCGAGATCGCGGGAAGAGAGGTGGAGGTGATCGTCGAGGAGCCCGAGTCCAACACGAAGCTCTGCGGCCCGGCCTGTTTCAACGAAGTCTTCGTGCACGACGCCTCGGTGCTCGGGGTGCCGGACACCGAGAAGTGGGCACAAGTCCGGCGCGAGGGGGTCTCCACCGGCATCACCTACCTCGATGCCGCATCAAGCCTCGCCGCCGCCCGGATCGAGGAGGCGGCACGGTGCGGGGAGGAGACCCGCGTCCAGGTGAAGATGGCGAAACTCCCCTCAGACGTCAACTTCCGTATCGAAGAGTACGCGATGCGCTACATCACCGACCACAACAAGAAAGTGGACCTCCGGGGACCGGTCTTCCTGACGGTCAGGTCCGTCATCCCGGAGCCGCCGACTCAATAAGTTTCTTCTCCCGTCCCGGTTTCTCTTTTTTTCCGGCTATGCCGTCTCTATCGCTCTCGATGCACCTCCGGAGCAGGGGCAGCACGTCCCGCTGGGCTACCAGGTTAAAGCGGGCCCTGCTCGGAGCGAGCCCGACCTTGATAGAGTAAGCCTCGGGCGGCATCGCCGCGAAGAGGTCTTCGTCGGTCCTGTCGTCTCCGATGGCGAGGATGAAATCCCAGGCCCGCCCGGATATCCAGTTCAGCGCCGCCCTTCCTTTATTGACGACGTTGTTCTTGATCTCGATGACCTTGTTCCCCTCCATGACGCCGACGTCGAGGTTCGATGTCAGGTGCAGGAGATCGTCTTTGAGATCCTTTGCCCGCTGTGCACCGAGCACCGGCTCGGTCCTCCGGTAGTGCCAGACGAGGGAGTAGTCCTTCTCCTCGACGAAGGCGCCGGGTGTTCGGTCCGTATAGAGCTCGAGGAGCGGGTAAATCTCTCCTTTCCACTCGTCCGAGAGCGCTTCGGGCATCCGCCACTCTCCGGAACGCTCCTTTACCCAGACGCCGTGCTCGGCGATGATCCCGATGTCCATCGCCCCGAACCAGGCATCCAGCGTAGACCGGTCTCTGCCGCTGATCACCACCACCTCGTTCTCCGGTCTCCGGGAGAGGGCCTCGAGCACCTCCCGCGTGGCGTCGCCGGGGACCGCCTTCTGCGGTTTTGCGGCGAAGGGCACCAGGGTGCCGTCGTAGTCGAGGAGGAGCAGCCGGTTCTTGCCGGCAGCGTAGTCCGCGACCAGAGTGTCCCTGATGGCGGGGGTGACGATCTGTTCGGAGCGCTCGACCCGGATCGCCCGGGCGTCGCTTAAGCGGGTGAGGAAGTCCCCGACCCAGCGCTCGATGTCGTAGCGCATCAGCCTCCTCTGCATCGTCCGGTTCCGCTCGACCTGTTCCTTCTCGGGCATGGCAAGCGCCGTCTCGATCGCCTCGATCACCGCGTCCTGATCGTTTGGGTTGACGATGACCGCCTCCCCGAGTTCCTCCGCCGCTCCCGCCATCTCGGAGAGGATAAGCACTCCCGTGCCGTCGGTCCTGGTGGCGACGTACTCTTTGGCCATCAGGTTCATGCCGTCCCGGAGCGGCGTCACCAGGGCGACATCGGCGGCGCTGTAGAATGCCACGAGCGTCTCGAACGGAAGGAAGTTGTAGAAGTAGCGGACGGGGCTCCAGTCAGTCGTTCCGTATTTCCCGTTGATACGGCCGACGAGTTCGTCGATCCGTTTCTTCAGCATCTGGTAACTGCTGACGCCGATCCGGGACGGGACCGCAACGAGGACGAGGGAGACCTTTCCCTGGTAATCCGGCTTCTTTTCGAGGAGCGCGTCGAAGGCCTCGAGCCGGAGCGGTATCCCCTTCGTGTAATCCAGGCGGTCAAACGAGAGGATGATCTTCCGTTTCCCGTACTTATGCCGGATCCGGGCGATCTCCTTCTGGACGGGGGGGCTGCCCGCGGAATCGGCGAACCGGTGGTAATCGATGCCCATCGGGAAGAGGTCGGTCCGTACCATCCGGGTTCCGGTCCTGACCTCCCCGAATGTGTGCTCGTACCCGAGGAGCCGCCGGACGCTGGAGAGGAAGTGGCGGACGTAGCCGTAGGTATGAAAGCCGATGAGGTCCGCTCCAAGGAGGCCGGAGAGGATCTCCTTCCCCCAGGGCAGGTTCCGGAATATCTCGAACGACGGGAAGGGTATGTGATGGAAGTAGCCGATCTCCGCATCGGGCAGCCGCTCGCGAAGCATCTGCGGCAGGAGCATCAGGTGGTAGTCGTGAACCCAGATGATGTCGTCGGGCCGGGCCACCTCCATCACGGCATCGCAGAACTTCTCGTTCACCCGTTGATAGACCTGCCACGTCTTCGGGTCGTAGTCTGCAGAGAGGTTGAAGTAGTGGAGAAGCGGCCAGAGGGTGTTGTTGCAGAACCCGTCGTAGTAGTGCTTGATATCGTACGGGGAGAGAAAGACCGGGTGGCACTGCTCTTTTCTGAGCACATCGACGATCCGGTCTTTCTCCTCTTCATGCTTCCTTTGAACGTTTATACCAGGCCAGCCGACCCAGAGGCTCTCGTAGGATTTGTAAAAAGAGCCGACTCCGGTAGCAAGACCGCCGACACTCCGTTGCAGGCGGAGGTCGCCGTTCTTCCGGGAGATGCTGATCGGAAGCCTGTTTGAGACTATCAGTAACCTGTTCATGGTCGACCTGCTCACAGTCGTAGAATGATCCACTCAAAGATTCTCAACCAAAATTAAGTTTTTGGCTAAATCTCCAAAAATTGTAGATATCGAACTTCCGGCGAACAACTCCTCTCCCCGGCTCTCCCGGCGCCTGCCGGCACTGAGAATCCCGCGCATGTCCCATCGTGGCGGTTTCGTCGGGGCATCCAGGGCGGCAGTTGGCGGTGAGAGGGCGGATTCTCACGGCGGTCGTTTATAGTTACTGGCCCAACATCTTTAAAGCATACTCTGGACTCAAGAATTTCACCACCCATTTCTCCCAATAGGTTCTTTTCTCT
>DASQ01000093.1 GCA_002503885.1 Methanoculleus marisnigri
TGTACGCCTCTTCAACGGACTTGAGGGTCTGCTGAGCGGTATCGCTGTGCAGCAATCCGTAGTTTTCGTTCGGCTTTGACTGCACGTAGGTGCTGCACTCTTTGTAGGGGAAGTCCTTCTTCCGGGTGTAGGGAAGGTAGGATCCGACCAGGATGTCAACCCCCGAGGTGAGATCCGGCCGGAGGCCCAGAAGGATCTGACGGTTCTCCCGGTGCGTCGCATAGTGCTGCCGGACGTTGTACAGTCCTACATTGTACATGCTTTTAGCATGGTACGCGAGCGTGTCGAGGATCCAGAACGTCTTCTGGGGAAGGCGCAGATAGTTGCTGACGACTCGCAGTGCCATTATCTCTTATCTTTGGGACTCATCTGTCTATAAGGTAACCCCCGCGGGGCGAAAGTGTACGGGGCTTGATGCGGGCAATTCCTCCCCCGGTTGAAACCGGGGGTCTCCTTGCCCGTCGTATATGAAAAAAATGCTGCAGCCACAGGCGTGTGGGTGGTGAAGACGCAGCGGTCCCGTGTTTTATTCGCGTCCATGCCGTTTCGCCGGAGCAGCTCCATGGCGAGCAGACTGGATTGCCCCTCGTTCATGTGGTACTTCAGGACATTGAAGTTCAGGGCATCCAGCATCCGAACACCCCCGATTCCGAGGACGATAGCCTGCTTGAGCCGGTATATGTCATCCCCTCCATAGAGGTAACTTGTGATCTGCCGATCCTCGTCGGTATTCCCTTCAACATCGGTATCCAGGAACAGGATGGGTGTGAGCGATCCCGCCGGGCTCTGGCAATCGTACATCCACGTCTTCACCCTGACCTCTCTCTCCCCGATCCGTACCTCCACGGTGTCGGGGAGCTCCCGCATGAACGCCGACGGCTCCCAGGGATCGGGATACTCGAGCTGCTCTCCGGTCTCCGACACCGCCTGCCGAAAGTACCCCATCCGGTTCACGAGCGTGACCGCCACCATGGGGATCTTGAGATCTGAGCCGGACCGAATGGTGTCCCCGGCGAGAACGCCGAGCCCTCCACTATAGGTCGGGATATCGTTCCGTAACCCGATCTCCATGGAGAAGTATGCGACTCTCTGTCCCTCCACGAATCTGCGCATATGCTGTTCATCGATGGAGTAGTAGGTGCGCCCCCACATCTCTGCTTTAAACGGCGTTCTCTCCGTATCGACGGGTATCCCCCATACCGGATCCAGTACTTTCATGATGCTCCACCTCTTTGATGGCTGTTGTGGGTGTACTCACTGCCTGATCCCGGGATCAACGTGATATCCGGCAACACAGTGCATGGTCCGCCTGAACGCCCCTCCCTCAACAACGAGGCATCAAGGCACGAGCCTCTTCGGGGTCAAGATCCGCTCTCTGAAAATACCCTGCTGGAGATAAAATTATTTATTCGCAAGGGTATTCGGCACCATGTTGAAATTGGGAGTCGTCCTCTGCATACTGCTCTGCGTTGTTCCGGTGACAGGCAGTGCCCAGATGTCGATGATGTACCCGGACGAGCATGGGTATGGAATGATGCGGACCATCGAGGAGCGGTCGATGAACGAGACCGTCCACGAGGAGATGGAGGGCCTGATGATCGGCATGATGGAGGGAAACCTGACTCCCGCCGAGCAGGAGCGGCTTGTGGAGCTGATGGACCGGTATCCGGCAGGCTACAGCACGATGATGGACCGCATGCTGTATACGCAGTCTGATGTCTATCCGCACATGCTGGAAGGTGAGTTCTGGACAGGGATGCCGTGGTGGATGGTCGCTATGATGGGCGTCACCATGCTCGGCGGCATCGTGTTCGGCCTGGTCTGGCTGGCGGTCGGAATCCTGGCAATCATCTGGCTCCTGCGGCAGAACCGAAGGCCATGAGGATCTGTTTCCGCCACCGGGCGCTCAAAGCGGACCGGGGATCTGGTTTAAGAGTTCTGCAGCAAATCTCCTTTCGGGAGGCATAAAGCATGGATAGGGAACACGAGGGTACCACGCACGCACACCACGCGGAGATGGAGGAAGAAGCGCCTGAAAAAGGAGAGCAGTACAAGGAGCAGGTCAAGGGAGCAAGCCAGCATGCGGAGCACGGCCCGGGTCTCCACACCCATGCGATGGCGGACTTCCGGCAACGGTTCATCGTCTCGACAATCCTGACCATTCCGATCCTCCTCCTCTCCGCCACCATCCAGTCGGCCTTCGGCTTCACGCTCGTCTTTCCCGGCTCCGACTTTCTCCTCTTCCTCCTGGCTACGGCCGTCTACTTCTACGGCGGATATCCGTTTCTGACCGGCATCGTCGAAGAGCTGCGGGCCCGGTTGCCCGGCATGATGACCCTGATCGCGGTCGCCATTACCGTTGCCTATGTCTACAGCTCGGCTGCGCTCTTCGGGATCGTCGGCGGCGAGGGGTTCTTCTGGGAACTCGCCACCCTGATCGACATCATGCTGCTCGGGCACTGGATCGAGATGCGGTCGGTGCTCGGGGCCTCCCGCGCACTCGAAGAGCTGGTCCGGGTGATGCCCTCGGAGGCCCACCGCCTGCAGAACGGCTCGATCGAAGACGTGGCGGTGGAGGCGTTGCGCGTGGGGGATCGTGTCCGGATCCGTCCGGGGGAGAAGGTGCCGGTCGATGGGGTAGTGGTGGACGGAGCGTCCACCGTGAACGAGGCGATGCTGACCGGCGAATCGACGCCGGTCTCCAAAGGACCGGGAGACAACGTTACCGGCGGTTCGATCAACGGCGAGGGCTCGCTGGTGGCCGAGGTGAAGAAGACCGGAAAGGAGACCTACCTTGCCCAGGTTGTCGAGCTCGTACGGACAGCGCAGGAGAGCAGATCCCGCGCCCAGGACCTGGCGAACCGTGCCGCCTTCTATCTGGTCGTGATCGCCCTCTCCGTCGGATTCATTACCCTGATCGCATGGCTGCTCCTCGGACAGGGTCTCGGGTTCGCAATCGAGAGGGCGGCGACGGTGATGGTGATCGCCTGCCCGCACGCCCTTGGCCTCGCCGTGCCCCTGGTGGTCGCGGTATCTACCGCCCTCGCGGCGCAGTCCGGTCTCCTGATCCGGGAGCGGCAGGCGTTTGAGCGGGCGAAGGACGTGCAGGCGGTAGTCTTCGATAAGACCGGCACCCTCACGGAGGGCCGGTTCGGAGTGACCGATCTGCTGCCCCTGGGAGCGATCGCCGATCCGCTCGAGGTGTTGCGTCTTACCGCGTCCCTGGAGGCCAACTCCGAGCACCCGATCGCCCGCGGGATCGTGCGGAGTGCAGAGGAGAAGGGCCTTAATCTCGTTCCGGTATCGGGGTTCCGCGCCATTCCGGGGAAAGGGATCGAAGGGTATGCCGACGATGCGTTCCTGAAGGTGGTCAGCCCGGGCTACCTGAAAGAAGTGGGAACCGAACCAGCCGATGAGCGGGTCGAGCAGCTGAAGCAGCAGGGAAAGACCGTGGTCTTCCTGCTCCGGGACGATACGCCTATCGGGGTGGTCGCGCTCGCGGATATCATCCGGGGTGAGTCCCGGGAAGCCATTGCACGGTTAAAAGAGATGGGGATCCGGCCGATGATGCTGACCGGGGACAACCGCTACGTCGCGAAGTGGGTGGCTGACGATCTCGGGCTCGATGCTTACTTCGCCGAAGTGCTGCCGCACGAGAAGGCGGAGAAGATCAAGGAGGTGCAGGCTCAGTACCGGGTTGCCATGGTCGGGGACGGGGTCAACGATGCCCCGGCGCTCGTTCAGGCGGATGTGGGGATCGCGATCGGGGCGGGGACCGACGTGGCCGTGGAGAGCGCGGATATTGTGCTGGTCCAGAACGACCCCCGCGATGTGGCGGATATAATACTCCTCTCGAGGAAGACCTACAGAAAGATGGTGCAGAACCTGCTCTGGGCGACAGGCTACAACTCGTTCGCCATTCCCCTGGCGGCAGGGATTGGGTATGGGGTCGGCCTGGTGCTCACCCCGGCGGTCGGCGCTATCTTCATGAGCGCCAGTACGGTCATCGTCGCCATCAATGCGAGGACGCTCTCCCTGCACTGATATCGAACGCGGCAGCCCACCCCCTCCTTCATACCCCTCGTTCCCGACGCCGGACCGGAATTACATTCGGGCGCCGCGGCCGAGCACTTCGGGGTTCACCACATTCTCCGGGTGACCGGCCGCGAACTGCTCGATGTTTCGTATGGTGGTGAAGGTGCATTCGTCCATCGACTCCTCGGTCAGGAACGCGATATGCGGCGTCAGGAGTACGTTATCGAGCTGCCGGAGCGGACTCTCCGCAGGGAGCGGCTCGTGCTCGAAGACATCGAGGCCGGCTCCGGCGAGACGTCCTGTCCGCAACGCCTCGACGAGCGCCCCCTCATCGATCACCCGGCCACGAGCGGTGTTGATCAGGATGGCGCCGGGCTTCATCAGCGCCAGTTCCCGCGCCCCGATCATCCGCTCGGTCGACGCCGTCAGGGGGACGTGAAGCGTGAGGATGTCGGATTCGGCGAGCAGCGTCGGCAGGTCGACGAACTCGAGGCCGAGCCGCCGCGCCCGTTCGGGACCGGGGTGCGCCGTGGTCGAGAGGACCCGCATGCCGAACCCGTGGGCGATCTGGATGACGCGTGTGCCGATGTCGCCCGTGCCGATGACGCCGATGGTCATACCCATCAGCTGGTGACCACAGTATTCCCGCCAGTCAAATCGGCCGCCCCGAAGCCGGGCATCGGCGGCATGGACCCGCCGCAGCAGGGCGAGGACGAAGGCGAAGACGAACTCGGCCACCGCGTCGAACGCGTAGGCAGGAACGTTCGAGACAACGACCCCTGCGCGGGTTGCCGCTTCGAGGTCCACATGGTCGTAACCGGTCTGCCAGACCGCAACCATCTGCAGGTGCGCCGCCGCGTCGAAGGCTTCGGCACGCATCCCGTATCGGCCGACGACCACGACCTCTGCATCACGGATACGGTTCCGGAACTCGGCGTCGAAGATCGGGTACGTGTCGAATATCTCGACCTCGCCGAGGAGGTCGAGTTGGTGACGGTAGGCCTCCGTCAGGAAGATCGGGTCGGTGATGACGATCTTCATGTCTGCATCGCCCGCAGGTACATCTCGGGGTTCTCGTCGAACTTCTTCTTGCAGGCGAGGCTGCAGAACGAGTAGGTCCTGCCCTGATACTCGCTTGTAAACCTGACCTCCCGCTCCTCAAGTTCCATGCCGCAGACCGGGTCTTTCACCGTCACGATCCGTCACCCCCTGGTTCTCCATTCACCCCGGGAGTGGGTATCTCCGCCCGGCAGCCACGAGGGCCCCGGTAAGCGGGTGCGTCCCGGAGATCCCGAGAACCGCGACGGTGGCGTCTGCGACTCGCTTGCCCACTGTCCCGTATCTCGACTGCGACCCGGATCATAGGATGTGCCCATCAGCGATATTTTATATATACCTTTTCCCGGATTTCAGAAAAGGCCGGATTTAGTGTATTATTTTGGTATTCCGACTACACGGACTGTTTTAGAACACGGGATACATCTCGCCGCAAGGGACACGGCGGCCTGATGAGATGCTTGTTCCCATCAGGGTGATACTGACGTGCGACAAGAAAGCTAT